>CAZFDX010000193.1:0-2239 GCA_964518325.1 uncultured Alcaligenaceae bacterium
ATCGTGGCATGAAGATCGTTCACATGAACCGGTCGTTCGGCCACGTTGTAGCCAAAATCGTCGGTCTTGCCAATCACGGTGCCGCCTTTAATGCCCCCCCCCGCTAGCCAATAGGTAAAGCAGCGCGGGTGATGATCGCGCCCGAATCCTCCTTCGAGATTTCCTTGACCATAGGCAGTACGGCCAAATTCCCCTCCACAGATAATGAGGGTGCTGTCGAGTAAGCCCCGATTCTTCAGGTCTTGCAACAAGCCGTAGCATCCGGGGTCCGTTGCAGCGACTTGGCGTTTCACATTACCGGTCACATCGCCATGAGCATCCCAACCCCGATGGAAAAGTTGGACGAATCGCACCCCCCGTTCCACCAATCGGCGAGCCAACAAGCAGTGACGCGAAAAGGTTCCGGGTTGATTCACTTCGGGGCCATACAGCTCGAGTGTTTTTTTATCCTCTTTGGAAATATCCATCAGTTCCGGAACGCTCGATTGCATCTTAAAGGCCAATTCAAACGATTTGATCCGTGCATCGATCTCGGGGTCTTTCACCGTGTCCTTGCGAAGTTTGTTCAACTCGTTGACCCCTTCTACTAAATCGCCGCGCGTTTGTTTGGTGATGCCCTGCGGATTAGAAAGATACAAGACGGGGTCATTCCCAGAAAGGAACTGAACCCCTTGGTGTTGGCTGGGGAGAAACCCGCTATGGAAATAGCGTGAAGGAATCGGTTGATCGAACGGTCCGGAAATCATGACGGTGTAGGCGGGTAAATCTTGGCTTTCATTACCAAGGCCATAACTGAACCACGACCCCATACAAGGTAAGCCCGGTTGCGGACGTCCCGTTTGCATGAAGGTGACCGCAGGATCATGATTGATTGGCTCGGAATGAATCGACCGAATCACGCAAAGTTCGTCGGCCACTTTCCCAATTTGGGTCATAATGTCGGTCATTTCAATGCCCGACTTTCCTTTCTTTTCAATCTTAAACGGGGTACTCGCTGCCTTGCGGTGCCCTTGCCCTCGGGTCATCAAGGTGACCCGTTGCTCTCCCAACACCGAGGCAGGCATTTCTTTGCCGTGCTGCTCTTTGAGTTTCGGTTTCGGGTCGAAGGTATCCAAATGAGACGGTCCCCCTGCCATGAACAGATAGATGACCGCTTTGGCCTTGGGAGCGTGATGGGTTTTTCCGAGAACACCGGGCACAGGAACAGGGTCTTTAGCGCCGGCCCAAGCCGAGGAATTGAGCAAATGATGAAGCGCTGCGTAACCCAAACCGGAACCGATGGTGGTGAGGAAACGCCGACGATGTTGCTCAAAGGAATGAGAAAATTGGTCGAACATAGCTCGATACGCCTAGAGGTAGGATGGGCTATAGTTAGGATAACCGAAGGGGCCTCGTTTTGCCACTGGAATCAAAAAAATTTGCCAGCCCCCTTGGCTTTTTTGCACCTGAAAACAAGCCCAGTAAACCCCTGTTGGAAATTTTTTAGGAATTGGCTAGTGACATTTTTCCGATTATGCGATAGGATTATTGCTAGGTGCTTATGAGATGGGTTAGGCCCCCCTCTCAGAGGTCTCACCAACTTTGATATTTATTACTTGGCTTTTTCTGTATTCTCTAACCCAACTGGCAATCGTGGGCCTTCCTACCAAACAACCTTATTAGTCGATCTCGACTCGATATGTAAAGCGACCACAACGATTGTTTCTCCAAGGCAACTTGGGGGTAATGGGAAGATCAGACTTCCCGAGCCAGTTATAACGATTAATATATATCATTGAACCTCAATCACACCCCCACTATTTTCTAGTGGGTGATCGGAGTTTCGAGAACCCTCCGAAGGAGCATTGCTTGACCACAAGCGCAGATAAGGCAGCCGACAAAACGCGAGTCTATATCCTCGCTAAAAGTTTGAAAGTTGATAACAAGGTCATCCTTGATCACTGCAAGGAGCTTGGTTACGACGTCAAGAATCAATTGAGCGCGCTCGAACCCGAGCAAGCCGAAACCATTCGTGAACGGATCGCAAAAGGGGTCAAGGTGACTGCGGGAACCCCCAAAGCCACCACTCCGCCACCAACTCGGATCGACCAGAAAAAGGCGTGCAATCACCCTGTACCGGCCGTTCCCCCCACGAAAGCAGATACTCCTTCGGGTGAGCAACCTCAGACCCCAACTCCCCCCACCGACGCGACCCTTGTCTCGGAAACCAAGCCCAAAGTGAACCCGGTCACACCCCCGC
>CAZFDX010000194.1:0-9018 GCA_964518325.1 uncultured Alcaligenaceae bacterium
TGATAGGGCGACCACCGAGAACTAAACAGAGTAGATCGTCGGCAGCGTCAGATGTGGATAAGGGACAGCATGGAAGAACATCGCGGCATCGCTGCGATAGGTCATGTCCGTTATGCGACCTGTGGCGATAACACCCGCTCGTATGCTCAACCCTTTGAGCGAGAACATGGTTGCCGCTGGAAATGGTTTGCCTTTGCCTTTAATGGCCAATTGGCTAACTTCCCCGAACTGAGAAGGGATTTACTCAAGCTGTCGGATTATCACCTCACGCGGGATAACGATACCGAGGTGCTCATGCACTATCTCGCGCACGAACATCGGGGCGAAGAACAACCCAATTTAGTCGATTTATTCAGCTCGGCCAGTCAAAAGTTCGATGGTTCTTACAACATTGTTTACCTCAATGCCCTTGGGGATTTAGTGGTTTTGCGTGACCCGTTGGGGTTGCGTCCTTTGTGTTGGGCGACCGATGGCAAACTCTTCGGGGCCGCCAGCGAGAATGTGCCCCTTGCGAATTTGGGGTTCACAGAAATTCACAATGTCGAGCCGGGCGAGATGATTATCGTTCGGCAAGGAAAAATCCAGCGGCACCGTTACGCGCCGATCCGTAAGCCGGCCCATTGCTTTTTCGAGTGGATTTACTTCGCCAATGTAGCCAGCAATCTCGATGATCGCAGCGTATATGTCGCCCGATCGAATTTGGGTCGCGAATTGGCATGGCAAGAGATGCGGGCCGGACGGGTTAAACTCGATGGCGATACAATCATTGTCCCCGTACCCGATACCGCCAAAGCCGCCGCCGATGCTATGGCTCACGAATTGCGGGTCCCCTGCGTTGAAGGACTCATGCGCAACCGTGCCGTGGGACGAACCTTCATTGAAGGGGCCAATCGCATGGATCGGGTCAAACTCAAATACACCCCCTTGCGTGAGGTGCTGCAAGGGAAGCGGGTTCTTCTGGTAGAAGATTCGATTGTCCGCAGCACCACTTTACAGGCGTTGCTTTCTCACTTACGGGAAAGGGGGGGGGCCAAAGAAGTTCATGTTCGCGTTGCCTGCCCGCCGATTATTGCCCCGTGTTTTTATGGCATTGATATGTCCACCGTCCGCGAGTTATTCGCTCCCCGATTTATGCCTCGAATTCAGAAAGGTTGGAAGCCGACCGCGGCCGATCAGGATCGCATGGCCAAAGAACTCGGTGCCGATACCTTGATGTATCTGCCCGTCGAGGCGATTGCTCGGAGTCTGAATTTGGATGAGGACCGCCTGTGCCGTGCTTGTATTACCGGTGATTATCCCACTCCCACCGGCGAACAGCTCTATCAGCTCTCCTTGAAGCAAATCGAAAACGGCAACAACAATGGTTCCTGCCGTACTTACGAAAGTGGCGATTCTTCTGGAGTTTTCCCTGCGGTCGGTACGGTCGATGCCGTCGCTCGAACCACCGGTTGAATTTTTTTCTCTTAGCTGGCTGGCTCCCTTCCGATTCGTCTTCCTAACTCACAAGTCGAGATGTGTTCTGATCGGAAGAAATGTGTTCTCATCAAGCGATGATTCATCATGCAGAAATGTGTTTCGTTTATCTTCCGACCAGACAAGCAGGGGTATGTTCTTTGAGATTTCTCAACAAAGGGCCAATCACGGGTTCCAAGGATCGGTCCAATCGCAGGGCTTCGTTCCATTCTCGCTGGGCCTCGAATGGTCGATTTCGCATTTTGTAATGCAATCCCAGCTCATACCGGAAGTGAGCTTCCTTGCTGGGTATTTTTTGGATCGCTTCTTGGAGGATGACTTCCACACGCGGATAATCCCTTTGCTCGGCTGCATTGTTGGCTAACGCATCGAAGGCTTCCACACAGGCTGCTTTCACGTTGGGTTTGTCGAGTCGAGATAATCCCTCTTTCAAGAACTCGTTCAAAACGGCATCACTTTCGGCAAAGCGTTTCTGCAGTTGGTAAACCTCACTCAAACGACGCTGCGCCACGGGGTTATTCGGTAGTGTCAGTAAAATTCGTTCGGCTTCACTGAGGCGATCCAGCGCGATGAGGTCGGAAACATAATCGATTTTTTCCGACCATTTGGCCGATTCTTTCGGGGCACGGTTAACCCGTTCGTTTATCTTGGAAATATCTTTGGCGAGCATTTTCTTCAGGTCCAAAAGGGTCCGCGAATCGGAACCGGCGGAGAAAGGGCGATCCGGTGCCAAATCATTCAAACCTTCCAGAACATGACTGGCTCGAAGCAAGCGGCCCCGAGAAATTTCGTCGCTCACCCGAGGGAGATTTTCTTTGAGCAATTTCTCGGCCCAAATGGCGGGGCGTAAGAAGGCCACCACAAGGCCGACGATGATTGCGATTTTGGATCGAGGCCCGTCGGGTGTTCCGACCCGTGCCGCCACGAGAAACGGGATCGTCAAACCGATCGCCACAAGAGTACGAATCACGATCCGTAGGCCAAAACCAACCTCCAAACTCTCAAGTCGTTCGCCAAAGGTATCGATACCCACAAAGGCGATCCCACACATAACAAAGCCGACCATAAGAAACGGTAGGGCGTTGTGAATTTTCAGCACGGATTTCAGCAGATCGACAATTAGCAGGGTGAGAGGAACAACTGCCAAGAAATGAATTACCAACAGAGAAGGCCAACCATAGGGTTTTACAGCCAGCCCATGAGAATCACGTTCAGCAGGAACGGCCAAGCTCAACGCGGTTAAAGGCAGCACTACGGCCAAAAGTGAAAAGAGGAAGGTTGGATTCACGATGGCATTTCCAGAACTGGGCTGTGGAATGATTCGATTCACGATGTTACTCCCAGAGCTTGAGCAGTGGCAGGTTTACGGAGTTTCCAAATCAAACCGTCGTAGGTGTAATGGAGAAAGGCTGCCCATACATTCAGGGCTAGCCAAGTTCGCATGAGTGCCCCCCCCCCGCTATCGGCCCAGACGCCCACTAATCCCAAAACAATCAAATAAACCGACAGAACAATGACCCATTGACCGGCGACCTTCCGGAATAGCCCATCGCTGCCAATGGTTTTTCTTCGCATTGCATAATGGCTCACCACGGCCAGATATTCGACGGCGTGAAAGGTGCTTACGGCAGCCGTCAGAGCAATTACCCCCGAACGCCAATCGTAAGTCAGGCTTTGTAAAAGCCCCGAGTACAAAAGAAGAACACTGGTCAGGTAAGCCAGTTTCCCCAGCCGAAACATCGTGAATTGGGAGAGATTGACCAAAAGGATGAGCAGCGGTACAGCCATCATCGCGAGATCGAAATAACGCAGCCACTCTTTGGCGGATGAGGTTTCTGCATCCATCCAACCGGTAAGCCAACCGGCCGTTCTCAACAGCACATAAACCAAGAAGCCCCTCAGGGCATGTCGTTCGAGCCATACATTCCCCCCCCCCACCTTGCGCGTGTACATCCGGAGAACACCTTGATGCTGAGAGGCGAAGTGCCAAGCGTTCCAAACATAATCAATTAGCAATAGGCACATGAGTGATTGCGTGGTGAGCCAAACACCTCCCACAATCGCGGCCGCAATCAGGGCAATACCGATAAACAGTTTCCCCCTGCCTTCCCGACGGTCCGAATCCGAGGCCACGAGAAAAAGCGTAATCCATCGATGAGGGGTTGTAATGAAATAAATTTGCCAAAATGCCGTTTGCAAATGACCATAGTGACGCATAAGCCCTGGTAAAAGTAACAAGGGCCATGCGAGGTTAATGAGAAAAAGAAGATCGAATAAAGGTGAGACGATCCAGCCAATGCTCGATGGGGAAGGGGTTTGATTGTGTGTGTTGGTCATTCCAATTCGATCACGGAAGGGGGGCGTTAGTGATTTTCCAAGTCTCGCCTTCTTTTTCAAAAGACCATTCTAGTTCGGTCATTTTTTGGCCCTTGCTGCTGTTATCGACTCGAACCTTTGCGGTGGCTGAACTTCCAAAAACGGACGGCTTACCAACGATCGAAAAATTGTACTCGGTCAATTTCTGAGCATCGGGAAGCGGGGCGCCAGTTTTGAAAAGGGCTTTCACCTTTTGGAGATCGCCTGCGGCTTCGTTGATTTCATCAACCAAGGCGGCAACGTTTTTCCCGTCGGTTCCACCCATATCGGGGCCTTTATCTTTATCCTTGCAGCCCAACAGGACGCATAAGGATAAACCCAAAATCATCAGAGGAAATCGTGTGTTCTGAAAAAGCATTACGGTAAGTCCGAGTGAGTCAGGAAGGAAGGAGGGCGACTGCTATCACAGGGTAGGATCAATCAAGACCGATTGCTTCGCCGCCTGCGATGGTACAGGCAGCGGACCAAGCCTGTTGAGAGATGCTGCTGCGGACAAATCGCACGCTCCCATCGGCCATACAGGCATTCACCCCACCGGCGTGCTGGCTGCGAGCCGCAACTTGCCACTGACCGCCTGTGAGCGGATCGATATTTCGATCTCGGGTACAAGCCATACCTCGTTGATCGGCAGGCAAGGCAGCGGGATCGCCGGCAGCGGGGCAACCCGAAGTGACGTCGGTATTTCGTGAGTTGGGTGGGAAAGCACCACTGAATGAGTTACCCCCCATCATCGGGCAGAGAATCGCACCTCGAACGTCACGATTCAATGCGCCGGGTGAAGAAGAGGAAGTCCGACCGTCACCGACGTGGTTCGCTAAAACTTCGCTAAACATGACCGTATTGCTGGTCCCGTCGGTGATGGCAGCGATGGTGGTTCCTTTGCTTGGGGCGTATCGTTCTTGGTAAGGGAATTTCACAATGTTGGTGACCGGTTGGAAAACACCGGCAAACGGGCTTCGCAGCGAATCTCGCATGAATCGCCCACCAAAGCAGGCAACGTAATTGCCCTTGTATAAGTTTTCAATCGAGAGATCGCTGTAGTTAATATCGCTTTGTTGAGCGCTGGGGCATTGCATCGATTTCCGGATGAAGGTTTGAGTATCGATGTCGGGTCGTCGGAGGTGGTTTCCATCCAAGTTATCCCAAGGATTTGCTTCGTTCAGTTCCGAAGATTCCGCCAGACCCACTTGAATTCGCACATCGAGCGCTTCTTTTTCCACATAAGAGTAGAAGTACATCACCCATGAAGGGCCGTAGCATTCTGCACGAATGGCAGGGCTAATGCCCGAAGCGGAGGTACCTGCCACCACCCATGCAGGGAAGTTGACGATACCACTCCGAGGGGTACCATTGGAATTAAGGTTGTTCGGCGGGGTCGTTAAAGTTTCCGAAAAGGTTGTGTATCCGGGAGGAAAGCTTCCATAGGTGCTTTCCATGTTGTGCATGGCCAAGCCGATTTGTTTGAGATTGTTCGAGCAGGACATCCGGTTCGCTGCTTCACGAACCTTTTGCACAGCGGGAAGCAATAGCCCGATCAGAATGGCAATGATCGCAATCACAACCAATAATTCAATGAGCGTGAATGCTTTCTTTCGATTCACAGGCCGATAATACTCCATGACATCTCCTAAAGAGAATAATGACATGGAACATAAATACTGCATAAGGATGAAGTTTAAGTTTGGCTTATTTTAAGAATCTGTTAATTTCTTTTTGGCCTGTCTTTTCTGGGCGCACAATCGTGACGGATATCAAAATTCACCCTTAGAGAGTACATCGGAACGACCTGAGATTTGTATTTCCATCATGCATCAGGTCAGTCCCATAATTCGCTCACGACTTCGCCTGCAACATCAGTGAGGCGTTCGTCACGCCCGTTGTGCCGGAAGGTCAGTTTTTCATGATCCAGTCCGAGTAAATGCAAGATCGTTGCATGAAAATCGTTGACCGAGGTTCGTTTCTTAACGGCCTTCATGCCGAATTCGTCCGTCGCGCCGATACTTCTGCCCCCTTTGACTCCGCCGCCGGCCAACCACATCGAAAAACCATAGTGGTTGTGATCTCGTCCGGTGCCTCCTTGAGAGAAGGGAGTTCGGCCAAATTCGCTGCACCAGACCACCAGCGTTTCCTTTAACAGCCCTGTGCGTTTCAGGTCTTTGAGCAAGGCGGCAATCGGTTGATCGGCGTGGCCGCACATTTTTTCGTGGTTGCTGTTAATATCATCGTGTGCATCCCATTGCATGGAGATAGGCCCCCCCCCATGATAGACGGTCACGAAACGTACCCCTCGTTCGATGAGTCGGCGCGTGAGCAATAATCGTGTGCCAAATTCTTCGGTTTCTTTTCTATCGAGGCCATACATTTTTTTCGTGGCTTCGCTTTCCTTCGATAAATCGACTGCTTCGGTGGCAACCGATTGCATCCGGAAGGCGAGTTCGTAGGATTTGGTGCGGGCTTGCATTTCGGGATCGCTTTCACGATCGGCATCGTGCAGCTTTTTCAAAAGGTCGAAGGCGGCTTGATTGCGGCGGTCATCGATTCCCAACGCGGGTTTTAGATTCAAGATTGGATTGGCCCCTTTTCGCAACAAGGTCCCTTGATGGATTCCGGGTAAATAGCCTTGACTCCAACAGGGGGCGCCCCCTTCTGGGACCCCTTCGGGTTGCGGCATGACGCAATAGGTTGGCAAATTGTCCGTTAATGAACCCAAACCATAACTGACCCACGAACCCAACGAAGGATGCCCCATCAAGGTTCGGCCCGAATGCAGTTCATACATCGCGGGCGCATGGACCGACGAGTTACACCAACAGCCATGTAAAAAGGAAATGTCGTCCGCACAGGTCGCTAGATTGGGTAACAGGTCCGAAAACCAATGGCCACATTCTCCGTATTGTTTGAACTTTCTCGTGGAAGGGAGTAATCCCGATTCTCCATTGGTGAATTGACTGGGGAATTTCCCAAGGCTCGCAGGAAGGGGCTTTCCTTCGTGTTTCTTGAGAATCGGTTTGGGATCGAATAGATCAATCGGTGAGGGGCCTCCCACCATGAACAAAAAGATGACCTGCTTCGCCTTGGCAGGGTGATGGAGTTTCTTAGGGGGGGATGAATCGGCTGAGGATTTATTGATCGGTGAGGCCTGCAGGGATTGTTGCAACATCCAGTTGAGTGCAATGGCCCCAAGGCCTTGACCTGTGTTCCATAGAAAATCACGGCGGTTCATGGCTTTACTCTTTTGGTCTTTAGTCAGCCTAAACGATTCAAGGGCACCTGTCCAGAGAAAATCCCCTAACTGGTTGGTTCGATGCTCCAGAGAAAATCCCCTAACTGGTTGGTGGTGGAATGTTCGTTGGCTCATTGGCTCATGGTTGAATCTTCGTTGGTTGGTTGGTGGTGGAGTGTTGGATGTTTGTTATTCGTTGTTCGTTGTTCATTCCTTGGTTCTTCGGTTCAATTCTAAGTTTCGGGGTTTCGAGTTTTGGCGTTCAGGCTGGGAGGGAATTTTCGAGGTCGCTTGTTATTGAGGGTTAGGATTGTTTGATCCCATGTTTTGGACATTGAAGACGAAACCCGCACGATTCGCAGTTGGGTTTGCGTGCCGCACAAACTCGGCGCCCATGAGTGATGAGCCGATGACAAAAAATCGTCCAGAGCGGTTGCGGGATCAAGGCCATCAATTCAAATTCCACTTTGACCGGATCGGTCTGTTTGGTGAGTCCTAAGCGGCGGCTCAAACGCCCCACATGAGTATCGACGGTGATTCCCGGAATACCAAAGGCATCGCCTAAAACGACATTCGCTGTTTTTCTTCCGACCCCTGCTAGTTTGACTAATTCCTCCTGATTGGCAGGAACTTCCCCGTTATGATTTTTGACAAGCATTTTACAGGCAGCGATGATATTCTTCGCTTTGTTCCGGTAAAAACCCGTCGAGGCAATGTACGATTCAAGCTCTTCTTGTGAGGATTCGGCAAAATCTTGGGCCGTGCGATAGCGAGCAAATAAGGCCGGTGTCACCTGATTCACTCGTTCATCGGTACACTGAGCCGACAAAATCGTTGCGACGAGTAACTCTAACGGGGTTCGATAGTTCAGCCCACAAAATGCATCGGGGTAGGTTTCCTCAAGAAACTTCAATAACGAGTTCACATATTCTGGAGTTGGCTTACGATATCGTGGCATATGGTATTCCTATGGGGCTGCTGAGAGTCACGGAGTATGGGTTTGGATCGTTCGATTTCATGAATTCCATTTGGTTTGGATCATTCGATTTTAGGAGTCCCGCTGAGTTTTAATCACTCGAATTTATGGCCTCTCGCTTAAACTATTAGTAGTGCTGTGTAGTTGATAACGACCTTCCTATAGCCATATGCGAAATCTGAAGTTAGTGATTGCTTACGATGGGACCCATTTTAACGGTTGGCAAACTCAACCCAACTATCGGACGGTGCAAGAGGTACTGGAAACCGCAATCCAAAAAATCACGCAACATCGGCCAAATCTGAATGCCTCGGGTCGAACCGATGCGGGGGTTCACGCCGTCGGCCAAGTCGCGAATTTTTATACTCCGACGCGCCTGCCGGCAGATCGTTTGTTACTGGCGATTAACTCGCAATTGCCCGAGGATGTGGTGGTGAAAAGTTGCGAGGAAGTCGGGCAAGGGTTCGATGCCAACAAGGATGCTCTGCGTAAATTGTATCGCTATGTGATACGAGATAACCGTGTGCCGGACCCCTTTTTAAGGAAGTATTATGCCACCTGTCCTACGAGGTTGGATGCCGCGAAAATGAATCGCGCAGCTCAAGTGTTGCTCGGTCGGCACGATTTTCATAGCTTCGAGACCGAGTGGCCCAATCGTTTGACCAGTGTGCGGACGATCACACATATTCGGGTAAATCGAGCGGGCGACTTTGTTTGGTTGGATGTTGAAGCGGATGGCTTTTTGTACAACATGGTCCGAGCGATCGCAGGGACCTTAATCAATATCGGCCGAGGCTTTTGGCCCGAAGAACAAATGGAGCAAATTCTCAAAGCGGAAGATCGAACGGTGGCCGGTCCCACGGCGGCGGCTTCGGGATTATTTTTAATGCGTGTGACCTATCCGAGTTGATCGAAAGAAGAATTAGCAAGGGTTAGTATTCGCTGCCATTGATAACCAACCCATCGTTGC
>CAZFDX010000195.1:0-1632 GCA_964518325.1 uncultured Alcaligenaceae bacterium
CGCGAAGCCAAGGTCGTAAAATGGGCGTCAAGTCATTGTTTGCGAACAGTCTCGTGGCTCGGCCGCTGACCTTAGTGGCCAACTGGTGTGGCTGGGCCGAATGTTTACTGGCTGTGGGTTCGCAAGCAACGGCGCAAACCCTCCCTACGATCGAACCTCAAGGTGTTCCATGTGTCGAAACCTTCGACCCGTTATCTTTACCTTTACCCTTGCCCTCGGCCTTGCCGGCCTCTCCTGCGAAGGCGGCTTAACTCACGCAGCGGAATTGAGTATCGGCTTCGCGGAACAAGATGTTTCCCCAAAACTCGATGGAAAACGTCCCGTTTATCTGGCAGGCTTCGGGCAAAATCGAAAAGCCACTAAAATCAACGATCCCATCATGTCTCGGGCCGTTGTTCTTTCCGATGGGAAAACCAAAATCGCCTTGGTGAGTGTGGATGTGGTCGGTCTGTTTAACGATGTTGCCATGGAGGTCCGGAAACAACTCAAGGGATACGACTATATTTGTGTTTCCTCCACCCATAATCATGAAGGGCCAGACACCATGGGACTATGGGGATCAAGCCCGTTTAACTCGGGAATCGATCCCGATTACATGAACTTTCTGCATAAAGAAATTGCAAAAACCATCGAAGCTGCCGAGAAAGTGCGTCAACCCGCAACCGCCAAAATCGGCACCATCAAAGCACCGGAACTGCTGACCGACAACCGGAAACCCTATGCAGAAGCCGAGGAACTCGTTGACATGGAATTGTTTGGCCAAGAGAATCAAACCGTAGGAATTCTCGTGCAGTGGAATTGACACCCTGAAACCCTCCATAGCCAAAATACCCACCCCAGGGTCGAGTATGTGGGCTACACCGTGAAGGACCTGGAAAAAACGCATGGCTGTGCCGTGGCCTATTTCACAGGGGTCGTCGGGGGATTGATGACCTCGCTGGATGTGCCCGTGAAAAATGCAAAAGGGGAACTCCTGAAAGATGGCACCTTTGAAAAGACCGAAGAATATGGAAAACTCGTGGCCCAAGCTGCGACCAAAGCCCTGAAATCCTCGCAACCCGTCGAGTTAACTCCCTTTGAAATTCGCACGACCGATATTCATTTACCCGTGCAAAATCGTCTGTATCAATTAGGTTGGCGGGCCGGTGTCCTCAAACGGACCATGTACATTTGGGAGGATAACCCTTTTCCCAAAGCTCCTCAAGAAGGTAAAGACCTCAGCAAGCCTTGTGGGATCAAAACCGAAATCGGGTACTTGAAACTTGGTGAACTCGAAGTGGCCATTATCCCTGGCGAAATTTATCCCGAGCTGGTCTTAGGAAAAGTGGAAGACCCCTTCGATCCGGGCGCAGACTTTCCCGATGCACCGGTTGAACCTCATGTTTATCAACACTTCAAGGCGAAATATCGGATGGTCATTGGACTTGGGAACGACGAAATTGGCTACATCATCCCGAAACGCCAATGGGATGCCAAAGCCCCCTACTGCTACGGCTTAAAGAAAGATCAATATGGTGAGGAAAACAGTATCGGCCCCGATGCCGCTCCGTTATTGATGAAGGCCTTTGCCGATTTGGTCAACGGGAAGAAGTAACGCATCCCATTTCTTTTCTTGGATAATCGGAGGAGGGG
>CAZFDX010000196.1:0-6441 GCA_964518325.1 uncultured Alcaligenaceae bacterium
GTTTGACCTTCTGATTCTTTTTGATCTTGCCGCGATGGACTTTACCGACGGCAATCCGCCCGACGAAATCGCTGTATTCCAAGGAAACAACCTGCATTTGTAGGGGGCCATCCACATCGGCATCGGGAGCAGGAATATGTTTTAGGATCGCATCGAACAAAGGTTTCAGGTCTTTGGCGGGTTCATTCAAATCTAAGGTGGCAATGCCGTTTTTCCCCGAGGCATAAATCAGGGGGAACTCCATCGTTTTATCGTCGGCGCCCAATTCGAGAAACAGCTCGAAAATGAGATTGTGAACTTCCGAAATGCGGGCATCGGGTCGATCGATTTTGTTAATCACCACAACAGGGCGAAGCCCCTTGGAGAAAGCCTTACGCAAAACGAAACGAGTTTGAGGTAAAGGCCCCTCTGCTGCATCCACCAACAAGAAGACTCCGTCGGCCATTTGCAAAATCCGTTCGACCTCACCACCAAAGTCGGCGTGACCGGGTGTATCCATTAAATTCACTTTCACCGGTCCCAGCCGAATGGCGATGTTTTTGGCAAGGATGGTAATTCCCCGCTCTCGTTCTTGATCATTCGAGTCCATGATGAGGTTAAACTTACCCCCCATCAGTTTATCTAACTCTTCTGAACGAAATAAACCCGATTGGCGGAGCATCTGATCCACCATCGTCGTTTTGCCATGGTCGACGTGGGCAATAACGGCCACATTACGAATATCTTCTCGAAGCATCGTTACTCAAAAATAGGAAAACCAAAAATTTACAGGTTTTTTAATCAATCTGATATTATAGGAACCCCTGCGATAACGAGTTGTGAGGTTTTGAAGTTTTTCGAGAACCCCTCTCCCTCCTCGTGGCAAACCCTCAACACTCTCCGATGTTGCCACGTTGCTAGGTTACTAGGTTGCCACGTTGCCACATTGCCACATTGCCATCTTCCGGAAGGATCAAATTGGTCAAATGGTACCAAGGGGCCAATTGGTACTAAAGGGTCAAATGGTCTCAGGGTTAACGGTAAAAGTTTGGCAGGGGGGAAGGGGCACTACCGAAAATTTTGGGGGATTTCTCTCTTGACAGGGACAGGAAAAATTGCGATGAGACGAATGGGGAATGGACTACCCAGAGGTTGTGTATGCGGCGTCTATCGCTGATTGGATTGAGCTTGTCGGTGTGTATGCTCGGTGCGGGGTGTTCGGGTATGTCGAAGACCGCACAAGGAGCCGGTATTGGTGCCGGTATCGGGGCGGGTGCCGGTGCGATTTTAGGGCAGGCCTCGGGGGGTAAAGCCGGTAAAGGCGCCCTCATTGGTGCGGCAGCGGGGACCGTACTTGGTGGACTCATTGGCAACGAAGAAGATCGAAAGGATAAAGAGGTTCTGGAAGATCGTGTTCGGGCTGCGGAGCATTCCCGCGACGAAACCTTGAAAGCCGTGCGACCTAAACTGACGCTCGAAGAGATTGTGAAACTCACCCAAGATGGTGTTTCCGACGATATTATCATCAATCAAATTCGGACGACCCAATCGCGATACGAACTGACCACAGAGCAAATCAGCTACCTGAAAAGTTACAATGTCTCGAATGCGGTGATCCGCGAGATGCAAAATCGTCGAACCGGTCAAGCAGAGGACCCCGTCTATCGCCGTCCGCGTGAAGTGATTGTGGCTCCGCCCCCCCCCACGGTGGTCCGACCCGTGTATGTGGTGGAACCGATTCCCGTCCTACCGCCTCCGCCGCCTCGACCGGGCTTCTCGATTGGCTTCCGTTCTTGGTAACATCGAGTCGAGGTAAGATCAAGTCTTGGTAACATCGAAAGGGCAAAAATATCGAACTGCCCATGTGAACTTTTGGTCTCACTTCTTTGCGCAATGTCTTTTTTCTTGGTCAATCCCAATGGCAAAAATTTCGCAGCGATTTTATCCAGAGATCGATTCTTTCACCTTCTTTTGCTAAACATATCTTTAGGGAGATTCATCCAATGTCGTTGCGTGTAGGTGAGACCATTCCCGATGTGACGCTGCTCGATCCTTCCGGTCGAGAAATCAAACTCTTCGAGCAGATCAATCAACCGACCTTGATTATGTTCCTTAGGCATTTGATGTGAATTGCCTGCCAAGTCTACCTCGTGAAGGTCAAACAATCTTACGAAGAATTCACCAAGCGTCGGGCGCAGGTGATTGCCATCGCCATGACGGCCCCACCGCTGATGAGCGTGTGGTTGAAAGAAAACCCGTTACCGTTTCCGATTTTCAGCGATCCCGAGTTGAAAGCCTATCGGGCGTTTGGACTACAAAAAACCTCGATATTAAAAATTCTTAATCCTTTGGTGATTTGGCGTTATGTGAAACAAATTTTTGAAGGAGGGAAAATTCGCCGAATCCTTCCAGGGGAAGACCCTCTCCAATTGGGAGGAGATTTTCTGGTCACACAAGCAAAGACCTTAATGGCCTTGTGGACTAGCTCTGATCCGACCCGCCAACCTGAGCTTTTCACAATACTTTCTTTGCTCGATCAGTTGACCAAACCGGAATAAACTCCTACCGATAGTTTGTACTCACCCGTTTTATTACCTTCAGTTGGAACACTATGAAGCTATCCATGCCGATGGCCCTTTTCGGGCTAGCCTTATTGGGCCTCAATTCTGTGAGCTTGGCCCAAGATATGGCAAAAAATGATTTCGATTTTGCCATCCCCAATCGTGCTTTACAACGACCCGAAACGGAATCGACGCCGATTATCTTTGTGAGTCGGGGCACGAATGCCAAAGAATGGGAAACCCTGAAAGATTTTGCTAACCCCGTGACGGAACAAGTGATCGATCCGGTCACTAAGAAGATGACCACTCGTAAGGTGGTGAAAATCAAAATGCCGTTGGGGCTGAATACCATCCCCAGCGTGCCGCCCGAAAATCCGCTGACTTGGGAACGCTTCGAGTTGGGTAAAAAACTGTACTTCGATACCTCGCTTTCCAGCGACAATACCGTTTCTTGTGCCACTTGCCACGATCCCAGCAAGGGCTATTCCGATGCCAGAAAGACCTCAACGGGAATTGCCAGCAAAGTGGGCGGGATGAATGCTCCTACCGTTCTGAATTCTGTCTACAATCGCTTCCAATTCTGGGATGGTCGGGCCGCTTCTTTGGAAGAGCAAGCCCAAGGGCCTGTGCAAAATCCTTCCGAAATGTTTGATGGCAAAGGCAACGCTTGGCATGAAGCCGTCAAACGAATTCGGAGCAATCCCGAATACAAAGGATTGTTTGAAAAAGAGTTCGGCACCCCTGCCACACGCGATGCCATTGCCAAGGCCATCGCTACTTATGAACGCTTAGTACTTTCGGGCAATAGCATTCAGGATCGGGCCGAATTGGCAGCCCGCATTCGCGCTATCGATGAAGATTCGACCAACTTCACCCCCAAACCCGAAGACTACGAAAAAGTTCTCAAAGAAGCCTTCGCCAAGAAAGATAACTACGCACTCGATGCCTTGCAACTGACGGACGAAAAACAAATCCCCGAGGTCGCCAAATCGATCGACCGAGGCCGGATTTTGTTCCTGAATAAAGCCCGCTGCAATTCCTGCCACGTTGGCGAAACCTATACCGATCACACCTTCCACAATTTGGGGGTCGGCGTGGGTAAAGATGGGAAATTACCCACCGATCAACTCGGTCGTTACGGTTCCCAAGCAACCGGTCACAAGGATCATGCCATGATTGGCGGCTACAAAACTCCTCCGCTGCGTGGCTTGTTAGCATCGAAACCCTACATGCACGATGGAAGCGAAAAGACCCTCGCCGAAGTCATTGAGTTTTATGATCGTGGTGGCAACGCCAATGAATTTTTGGATCCGAAAATGCGGGACATCGAAGCCGAAGAGGCCTACATGCTCGCCCAAAAGAATGGCACCAAATACGAAGGGCCTATGCCGGCTTTGTTCACCTCGGCGAACACCCCGATTATCCCCCGTAAGCTCAACCTCACCCCTGCGGAGAAAAAAGACCTAGAAATGTTCCTGCGAGCCCTCGAAGGGGAAGCTCCCCCCGCCGTGTTACGCAAGAACTAAGCCGCTCCTTGTTCCCTTTGCCGAATCTTCCCTTTGCCCATTCTTAGTTTGCCGATTCTCTGTTTGTAGCGTGACATTCTCTTGCCCCCTCTAAACCTCCTGAAATGGGTATTTTGGTTTTTTGGCAAATTGGGCTTTTTTCTTTTAGGAACTTTGGTATTGGCCCCCTGAGGTGAAGGATCACCCGACTTATCAGAGAGAAGGACCTCCGAATGCGGAACGTCGGTTATTTACTGTTTTTTGTGGTCATTACGACCTTAGTTGTGTGGTTAGCGATTCCGGGCCGATCGGGTGCTGGGTGACTTCCTTCGGGGGTATGTCTCCCGACAACTGGCAGTGTGCCAGTTCCGCTCTTTCAACAACGGTTGAACCAAAATGTTCCCCCAAGGAATGGGAATGACCGATTCCCTCCGAATGAAACGGCCACGGTCCCACCCAAGCCGATCATTCGGGGGAGCGGGCAAGAACTTCCTGTAAGTACGGGAATCAAAACGACGCTGGTTAGTTTGCCGTCCCCCGAAGAGGTCGGCATCCGAGTCGAGATACCCAAGGAACCCTTACCTGCGGTGAGTCCGCGTCCGGATCAAGTGACGGAAACTCCCATCGATTGGGAATCGTTGCTGAGTACTCTGGAACGCCGAGGTGCCGTGGGCCATCAACTGGAACGGGTCGGTGAAGGATACCGCTTCGTGATTCGGCTTTCTACCGGTCAAATTATCGGTCAGGGGCGAACCCGAAACGAAGCTGTGCAAAATGCCCTCGCGAAATGGAAGTTTTAATTCATCCAAGCTGTGCTTTGGAAAGGTCTCGCGATCGACAAATTATCAGATGGGATTCATCAAATGCGTTCGCTGTTCTCTCTCGTCTCGCAGAGAGGTCCCCTTTGAAAGATGTTGAGTACGATTCACACATTCATACACATAATGGGTGAGTGGCTCCCTTTCTCTTCGTAGAAATGGCCCTTGGCGGTTAGATCGTGCCATCGTGTTTGCTCATGCCGTCGTGTTTGCTCATGTCATCGTCGTTTGGGTCGTTCAACGATCCAAACTGCCCGTCAATAAGCCCCGAAGAGCATCAGTGCATCAATAAGCCCCAAAGTGTATTAGTGGATAACAGGCTTTAGATGAGGTTGGCAGTTGGATCGTTTGACCGATGAGAAGAATCAACAAGGGGTAACCGATTCGTTCAATCAATGATTTTGCGAGATGGGCGCTCGGGGTGGTGGTATCGCTCAATTATTTAGCGAGTTTGGCGCTCGGGGTGGCATCCCCTTCGGCTAATTTGAGGGTCCATTTGATCCCGTTGATGAGGTGATCTTGGAATCGTTCATCTTTCCAAACTTCTTTACGGTGCCCTAAAGAGGTGTAGAAGGATCGTCCTTTACCGACTTCATGACACCAAGCGATGGCAAAATCCTTGTCGGCCCGTTTGATCTGATCGACACCATCTTTATTCTTAATGCTGGTTTGAATCGAGCTATTATCGACACTGAGAATAATGTGTAATTTTTCGCGGCTGTAGGGGCTATCACGGAATTGATAAATTTCATCGGTGATTTCGTCCCCTTGTTTGAAGGCTTTGCCGGCAGCATGGTTGGGGTCTTCGACCTTCAGCTTGATCTTTTGATGCCAAGGGTGATTAACAAAGTACGCACCGACCAACTCGCCATAGGTCGGTTCACCATACAGGGTATCGGTTGCACAGTGAGTTCCCGAGAAAGCCCCCCCTGCTTTGACCCATTCGACAAGGTCTTTGGTTTCTTCTTTCGTCAGGGGGTTCCCTGTGGTGAAAAACAAAACGGCATCGAACTTCTTAAGCGTCTCGGCGTTCACACGGCCACAATGTTCTTTTTCAACGGGTTTGCCGGTCCGTTCGCGGAAACTTTTCGCATAGGCAGCAAAGGCTTTGTCTTCGGGGTTACGGGTGTAACGATAGCAGGTAACTTCGATGTTATGTTTTGCACAAACTTCTTTCAGAATATCTTCGGCCAACCCGACCGAATCATGGATGAAGCCACCCGAATCGGTCACTAGAAGAAGTTTCTTTTTTGGTGCCGGTTCCGCCGAATAACCCGAGAAGGCCAGACCAAACACCAACATCGTGGATAGTAGAACACGCATGTGAGGACTCACTAAGGAGGGAGAGATACATCAGAAATTGTACAATTCTCGCGGCAAAAAAGACCAGCCCCCTGCAGGGGTCATTGAAAAAATCTACGTTTGGTTTGGCTCAAGAAAAATTTGGGTGACCCGATTCATGACGATCTGATTATGGTTCCTCGGTGCGAGATTGATACAATTGCAGTGCCCGTTTTTCCCACCTGCTGTAATGGAACTTCATCGTGGCTGAACCTTCTCCCGTATTACCCCTGAAAC
>CAZFDX010000197.1:0-1556 GCA_964518325.1 uncultured Alcaligenaceae bacterium
TCCTTGATTAGACCATAACCGGTGGGAAGGGGAGAACCTCGAATGTTTGCTCGCCGCAATGAAGAATCGTTCCGGCGTCTTGATGTCCCCGTCGAATGTATCCCAGCACTAAGCCGGCATTGAGGCGCGGAGAAAAAGTCCCCGAAGTGATAACCCCGACCTCTTGCCCGTCACGGGTTAATTTCGATCCAGAGGGGGGGGGATCGCCCTGAAGCACTTTCAGACCTAAAAATGTGCGATTGACGAATCCTGCCCGATCGCGAGACATCACAATCGGTTCTTGCCCAATATAGCAACCTTTGTTGTAACTGACTGCCCTTAAAGCTCGGGCGACCTCCATCACAAACCGATCTTCACCAATGTCGATCCCATATATCGGGGTGGCATTTTCGATGCGAAGCACTTCAAAGGTTTCGCTCCCACAGGGAATAGCACCGGCTTGCATCAAACTCGTAAAAACACGATCACAGGTTTCAATCGGACAAAGCAAATCGAAACCATTCATTCCACAGGGGTCATGTCGTCGAATTTGGGTTACGACTCCGCCGATCTCCCGTTCCATGTGCATAAATTCACTGAGATTCGGGACCGGATTATTCATGCATCGTTCTAACACAACCGATGCCGTTGGTCCAGTGAGATGAAATTGTGCATATTGAGAAGTGCGATCCCCTAATTCAATCTTTTCAGCAATGTGATATTTATCGAGATGTTGAAGTAATTTATCTTTATAACCCGGCGTTACATCTAAATGGAGTGCATGACGGCCCGAGTTCATCACATGATAAATCAACGCATGATTTAACACTTTAGCACGATGATCACAAAAGTAGGCTTCGCACCCCCCCCCTAAAGGAAGATTTTCAATATCGTTAGTAGAAAGATTATGTAAAAAGGAAGGGGCATCCTCGCCGGCCACTTCGATTTTGCCATGATGCGACTGATCGAATATCACACAACCTGTTCGAGCAGAATGATATTCTTTGGTAGCAATCGAAAAACTAGCAGGAATCTCCCAGCCCGCTTCGTTGGTGAAACGGGCTTTCAGAGCTTGAGCGATCGAATAGAGCGGAGTACGCAAGGACATAATTTTTTTCGATGATTTTAAGGGTTTAAGGTTTGACAACAACTTGCGATTTATGGGCATCGGGTAAGTAAGCCCAACTCGAACAACCTTCGAGAAGTCTTTCAACATCTCGGGGCGAGCCGATCGGGGTGGCAAAAATTTCTTCAACAATATCGGGACGAATTTCACTGGCTAGATAAATTTGAGCATCGGTGCAAGCTCGTGCCCATTGAAAGACCGCTTCAAAATCATGCACTTTGCTTTTCAACGCCTGTTGGAGTGCCTCAATCGGTTCATCGACCCTGCGGAAAATTTCGGCCCCCTCGCTTAAGGAGGTATCGCTTTCCGTCAACAGACTCAATTTTCCATTGGCATTGAGCAATCGACTGGCATTGAGAGCCGCTTGAGATAATTGCGTAAACCCGTGCAGATTCGCATCCCCCGAAAGGGTCGCAATCACGGCATCGACTTTCTGCGGAATCGTAGAGGC
>CAZFDX010000198.1:0-3533 GCA_964518325.1 uncultured Alcaligenaceae bacterium
GCGCTCTCTCAGTGCCGTGTTTCCCCCCAACCTACAACCAACGCCTATTCCCTTTGGGCCTTATCCGACTCGGACCCAGCTACCAAAGCGAAACCCGATCTGGCCACGCCACTTGCCGCCCTCAAAGAGAAAGCCCTGCAAGCCGCCCGCCCCGAAGGAAATGATTCTTACTTCGTCGCCTTGGTGGCCACCACCTTGTTACTCCGAGACGATAAGGATGCCGAAATTCTGCTCAAGCGTTTGATCGAAAAGAATCTCGAATATACCGATGCAACGAAATCGAGTGCGAAATTCACGGGCGCTCAAACGAGCATTACCCGTTCCAGTGGGCAATCTTTGGAAATTGAAACCACCTCTTTGGTGATTCTGGGTTTGCTCCGCTCGAAAGAAGGGAAATTCATGCCGATTGTCAAAGCGGCCACTAAATGGGTGGGTCAACAACGGGGCGCCTTTGGAGGTTACGGCTCGACCCAATCGACCGTTCTCGCTCTGAAAGCCTTGATTCTGTACGCCAAGAAAACGGCTCATCCTGCCGAGGCGGGACGAATTACCTTGACCGTGAAAAACTCGAAGGGAGAAAAAACCTTTACCAAGGATTTCACCGAGAAAGATATTGAAGTCATCGCCATCGACATCGAGAACCCAGAAGAGGTCTTCCCTGCCGGAGAAGAGGTGAACGTGGAAGTCACCACGACCGCGAAACATCCGTATCCGTTCTCGCTGAACTGCACCTATACCACGCTCACACCGGCCTCGGCCGAGAAATGCCCCATTCGTATTGAGACCAAACTCAACGCGGAAAATGCCGAAGAAGGGGCACCCGTGACCTTTGATGTGAAGGTGAAAAACCTCGAAGATAAAGTTCAAGGGATGACGGTTGCCATCGTTAGCGTGCCCGCCGGATTGCAGTTCGATAAGAGCCTGAAACAACTCAACGAATTGCGGGATAAAGGTGTGTACGACTTCTATGAGTTGAACGGCCGCGATGTGGTGTTCTACTGGCGATCCCTGAAGGAAAAACAAGAAGTTTCCTTCAGCCTGACCACACAGGCCACCTATGCAGGGGAATATCGCGGGGCTGCTTCTCGGGGTTACTTGTATTACATGCCGGAACATAAGCATTGGGTCGAACCCATGAAGGTTTCGATCAAAGCGACCGAAGCCAAGTAACCAACCAGACTTCTTGCGATAAAACCGGCCCGCCGATCCTTCTTGTCTGTTCTTCTTTTCTTCTCTTCTCCTCTTGACTCATCCCCTTCACAGAAAAAAAACGAAAAGCCCTATAGGTTGACACAGGCCCGGTTGCCCTTCTTCTTCAAGTTCTTGGAATCGGTGCGATTTCTTAATACCTTTTTTCATTCTTTTCTCTTACGATAGACCAAACATATCGTCTCTTTCACATAGGAGCATGGAACATGGGTTCGTTTGCCTTTAATCCCGAACGGCGTTGGGTTCTTCGTAGTGGCATTGCACTGAGCACCAGTCTATTCCTCGTGCCCGGACTATTTGCGGAAGAACTAACCAAAACGGAAGCTCAAACCGAGGGGCCATTTTATCCCGATAAATTGCCTCTCGATACCGACAACGATTTGTTAATCATTAACGATAGCATTACCCCCGCAGTCGGGGAAATCACCCATCTGACGGGACGAGTTCTCGATCTCAAGGGGAATCCCGTTGCCAATGCCGTTGTGGAAATTTGGCAATGCTGCAATAATGGTGCTTATCTGCACAGCGGGACCGGAAATAAAGAAAAACGCGATAAGAATTTTCAGGGCTTTGGACGCTTTACGACCGGCTCCAAAGGCGAATACTATTTCCGGACCATCAAACCAGTGCCCTATCCAGGGCGAACTCCCCATATCCATTTCAAAATCAAGAAAGGGGGCAAAGAACTTTTGGTCACCCAGCTCTACATTAAGGGGCACCCCGGAAACGCCAAAGATGGCATTTTCTCCCGCTTGAAAACCCCCAAGGCCGTCGAGACGGAGTTCACCCCGATCAAGACCTCGAAGATTGGCGAATTGGCTGCTCATTGGGATATTGTGCTGGGGATCGTCCCTGAGATGAAATAATCGGCCACCTAAACCGTTCGGCATTTTGTGTGCAGGTAGTTCTCTAAAAATGCCATCGCCTCGAATTCCTGTGGGCCACCTGTTTTCTCAACTAAAATCCTCAGCTTTTGATATTCTTTGGCAATCTCGTTAGGATCGAGCAGATGAATACGGGTCGCTAAAATTGCGGCTTCGACAATCGCATGTTTCGCACGGTTTAAGCCGAAGAAATCGCGCAGAGTACCCCGCGCTACGATTTCGGCCCGCATGGTGACCCGTTCTTGGGAATCATCTATCTCCGTGATTCGGAATTCTAAATATCGACAAGCCGAGGTCAGCACGAAACCTCGAACCACCTGAGCAGGGAGGTATTGCGCCCGAATGGGTTCTCCCACGGCCGCCTTCGCAAGGGTCAGGACATCGTCGGTAATGTGAAGTACCCCTTCTCGATGTCGGCGAAGGTTCTGGTAAGTTGTTGAAGTATTAAATGGCCGAAGTAAAAAATGGGTGAATTCGGGAGAATCGACGAGCGGCCCCATCGGTGCTAGATGGGGTTGTTGATCGGAATTCAGTGATGTAACTAGTCCCTCAAGAATCATGTAAGTTAAGGTAAAAGGTGAATTGGTATCGTTATAGGAAAAAAAATCCCCGCCTTCTAAGGTACGCCCTAAGAAGACGGGGCCGGAACAGAAAAGAGGTTTCTGAGGGATTCAATATAAACCCTAGAAATGGACCTGTCAATAAAAAGCAAAACTTTTTTGGAATTTTTTTGGTAACCTTTTCAGTTCAATTTTCGATTTCGATTTTCGATTTTTCGATTCGAGATTTCAGCCGATCTGAAGTGTAAGTCCGTTTAGGGAAAAGGCACGAGAAGTTTTTCGGGAAAAGGGTCTGGCAAAATTTTTTCGGGCAAAGGGTAGGGAATAGACCGAACAGGGCCGAGCCATTGGAGAGAATTTCCTTAGAGTCTTCCTTGTTTCCGTGTCGGCTCGCTCCAGAATCGTTTGTAACAGGTTTCTTTCTTGACGATGATTCTTATAATTTCGTCGAATCTCAACACTTGGTTGGTCAAGGTTGATTCTTTTTGGAACACGATTCTGTTCATTCAACAACAGGAGTAGCGACGATGCGGCATGTTTTAGCGGTCACGGTGGCGTTAGGTATCCTCGGGGCGATAGTTGCAGAAGATAAAAGCGTTGTACGAGAGTTAGAAGCTCCAAAAATCAAAGGCACAGGCAAAGCCACTGCCCCGAAGATCATCAGGTCAGAAGAGGAACTGAAAAAAATCCTTCCTGATTACAAAGCCGACGTCGATTTCAAAAAGGAAAGGCTCGTTCTGTTCACATGGTCCGGTTCAGGTCAAGATAAAATCACCTATAAAGGTGATGCCAAATTGGTCACCTTTACCGTCAACTATGGTTTAACCCGAGACTTGCGTGAACACGTCAAATTGTTTGCCGTTCCCAAGGATGCCGAAGT
>CAZFDX010000199.1:0-5128 GCA_964518325.1 uncultured Alcaligenaceae bacterium
CCCTCGGGCCTTGCGCGATGCCTATTTAGAAGAGCTGAACTTGTACCTGTCGGAAGTGCGTCGAGGCTGTGCCAAACTCGGGATCGATTATACCCTCGTTCGCACCGACGATTACTTGGACGCGATCTTGGCGAAGTTCCTGTTCATGCGCATGGCGATTCGCAGCGGCGGCGGTGCCCCTGCTAAGTAAAACAATAAACCCCAAACTTTACTTAAAATATCACACGACATTCGCCCCAATGTCGATTTGTTGGAATACGACGGAATCATGAGCGCTTTGTTTACCAACCCGTTTGCAATGTTTCTGGGCGGTCTGCTGATCGCCTCCCCGATTATTATCCACCTGATTAATCGGGTCCGTTTCAAACGAGTTCGCTGGGCCGCTATGGAGTTTCTCCTCAAAGCCCAAAAGCGAACCCGTCGCAAGATGATCATCGAACAACTCTTGCTGTTGTTTTTGCGATGCTTGCTCATGGTTCTCGCCGGTTTGCTCATGGGGCGATTCCTCGGCTGCGATGCCAAGAACACCACCTCGGGGGGCTTACCCACTTACCATGTGGTTCTCATTGACGATACCCTGAGTATGTCCGA
Source organism: uncultured Alcaligenaceae bacterium (assembly GCA_964518325.1). Taxonomy (GTDB): domain Bacteria; phylum Planctomycetota; class Planctomycetia; order Gemmatales; family Gemmataceae; genus SKW135. Next base: position 592 of record CAZFDX010000199.1, read on the forward strand.
CCTGCAACGCGGAGACGATGGCCAAATCAAAGAGGCCATCACCGAGATTAAAACCTTTCTGCCCGATAAGCTCGTGAAGAAATTGGCCCTCGCACCGACCCCGCAGGAACTCGAGATTCTACGACTGTCGGAGCTTTCTGCCAGTCGGCCTTTCGGACGGGTCGGAACCACCACTTATGATGATGTGACCGCCTATCTTGCCAACGTCAAAGCCACCCCCCGCCACGATACCCTCTTGCAAGGGCTAGATGCTGCCGAAGCGATTTTTAACGATAAAAGCCAATATCGCAAGGTCCTCCACATTGTGGGCGACTTCCGCAGTGCCGATTGGGGAGGCACCCAGCAAGAGGTTTTGCGCGAACGCTTCAAAAAACTCCAAGGGGAAAAAACCAGCGACGGCGCCAAAAACATCGAAGTTCATTTGATCGATCTGGTTTACCCCGCTCGGGCTGGCTCCACCGGTAAACCCGTTGCCAACGATAACCTTTCGATCATTGGGGTTCGTCCCGCCTCTCGCGTGGTTCCGAAAGATCGACCGATCGAAATTCAGGTCGAAGTCCGCAATTTCTCCAAGGCCGACCGCACGAACGTGAACGTCCATATGTACGTTAACGGGGTAGAACGGCTCGATGGTTTGGTCAACGTGCCCAAAATTCCGGCTAATGATACCGTCGTGGTTCGGGTCTATCTCGCCTTGGATCAAACGGCCCCCGATAAACCCGAAACGGAAGAAGAGCAACTCAAGAAATTCAGCGTGATTACTGCCCGCCTCGATGGGGAACCGAATGGACTCAACGGGGATAATTTCCGCTATGCGGTGGTCGAAGTTCAGAAAAAGGTTCCTGTGTTGATTATCGATGGCTCGCCCGGAGATCGGAACCGCCCCGATGCGGAAAGTTACTTCATTCGTACCACTTTCCGAACCTCGGACCTCAGCGGTTACGATATTCAAGTTAAAGGCCCTAACGAACTCGATACGCTCAATCTCAAACCTTACTCGGCTATTTACCTATGCGACGTGGCCAAACTCACTCCCGCTGCGGTCCGAAATCTGGAAGATTACACCGCCAACGGGGGGGGGGTAGCCTTCTTCATGGGGCCTTCAATCAAATCGAATGACATCGTCGATACTTACGACAAGCTCTTGTTCCGCGAAGGGAAGGGGATATTCCCCGTTCAGATCGACAAAGATCGCCCCTACTCGGGCATTGCTCTCGATAAACCCGAAGAAGAACGGAAAGAAATCAAACGCAATCGGGCCTTTGAATTCAACGAAAAGCTGTTGATTCCACGCTCAATGCGAACGCACCCCGCCCTTGGGGGATTGTATCGGGACCTGCGCGGCAACGCCGTGAACGAGCAAGAATACGATCGCTACTTACGATTTGTGGTTCTCGATCGCTGGTTTACCTACAAACCATTCCGTTCCGAAGAGGCCACCGCCATTCAACCCGATATTCTCATGTACACCGAGAATCTTCGCCCCAAGGAAAGCTACGCTCCTTCGGTCAACGCCGCCACGAATGAGATTCTCAAGGTTTTAGAAAATCCGAAGTTCGAGAAGTACAAATCGGCCTTGGCCCGTATGGCCGCCGATCTGCGAAACCGAGTGGCCTCGAACGAACCGATCTACGTTCTGAAAGATGAGCTGGATCGTTTGCTTGAAGATGAAGGGGATAAATCGAAAGGTCTGCCCAACATGAAAGAGTTCTGGCAATTCCCCGAAGTGGTGGGGTTACGCCAAACTCTCGAAAAACTCCGTGACGATATTAGCCGTGGTGACCCCATTTACGTCAGCAAAACCTTCGGTAAAGGTCGCGTAGTGGCTTGGCTTTCGAGTGCCGGTTCCTCTTGGAACGATCACTCGAGCTTCGGTCGAACCTATTTCCCGATTTTAGTCCAAGAACTGCATAACTACCTTGTCGGGGCCGGCAGCGAGTTTGATTTCTTCGTGGGGGGAACTATCCCGTTCAATTTCGATCAAAAGACCTACGATTCTAAGATCAAACAAATCTTCTATGCCGAAGATGAACGGGGGAAATCCCTGCCGATCGTCAATCAAGGGGAACAAATCATGACCCCCGACGATAAATCTGGGTTGTATAACCATCAGATTGTTGAACCGAAATCGCCTGGGGTTTACTTCGTTCGTGCGACCGAACGAATCCTTCCCGATCCCACCAAGGGCGGCGACATTGTGCTGCGAACCGATTGGCGGGCCGTCGCGGTGAATGTGGATTCCGCCAATGAGGGGAATTTGGATCGAGCTTCGAAGGAAGATATCGAACAAATCGCAGCCGCCAAACTCCACGAAGCCAGCGACGATAGCTATCTAGATGCCCTCGTGACCAAGAAACGCGATTGGTCCGAAGGGGCTTGGATTTATCTGGTTATCATTCTGGTCCTCGTATTCGAGCAATTTATGGCCGTCCGCCTGAGCTTCCACCTCGCTCCGGCTGAAGGGACCGGCCCTGCGATTGGTGCTGCCCAAGGTGCTGCTGCCTTGGGGTAACGGCCACCAGAATCACTCCAGAAAGGGGCCTCCCCACTGGAAGAAACGAACAACAAAAGCAGCGAATAACAAAGGTAGCGAACAACAAAAGCAGCGAATAACAAAAGTAGCGAACAACAAGATAACGTGTCGGAAACCTGATAGTCAAAAATTGAAATCGTCCGCCCAGAACGATCTAGCGAGTTGAGCGAGTTACAGATGAACGAGAATACCACACCCAACGCCACCGAAGTCGAATTTATTTGGCGTCGCCTTGTCGAGACGGTCAAGGTGGGTGGCTTTGAAATTGCTGGATATTGGTGGCTGGCGGTCCTCATTCCTGTTCTACTCTTGGCGTTCTTCTACGTCGTCTTGATGTACCGCAAGGATATGCGCTCCGTAGGTTTCAAATGGGCAGCGCCGTTGGCCTTGTTGCGACTGGGCGTGTATGCCGCGTTAACTTACGTCTTCCTCATGCCTGCTAAACAAACATACGAACGGGTTGAGAAACGCTCGCGCGTTTTGGTGGTTCTCGACATTTCCGATTCGATGCGCATCAACGAATCGGCCTCGAAAGGTTCGGGTCGCGTGAACCATCGCCTGAATCAGGTACTCGATTATCTCAACGATGATACCGCAGCCTTCCTCGGTCGGCTCGTCGAGAAAAACCCCGTCTTCGTTTACCGCATCGGCAGCCGGCTCGATGAGGAATATCAACTTTTCGAGCGAGAATTCACCGACGAGAAGATCAATCAAATTGCTGCGGACCCCGATTCCGATCTCGCTCGGGAGATCACCAAACGATACATTGAAGAATCCCGCCAACGGGGCGAAAACGTCAATCCGAACGAACTCAAGGATTCCGAAAACAACAAACGCTACCGAACTTGGTTAGCCCGTCAAGCCAAACCCGTTTATCGCTTACCGACCAAATCGGGGGGGCTTCGTTCGGTTGATGGCGATCGTTGGAACCTCCAAAATTGGGAGGGGTTTGCCAATTACGATTTCAAACAATGGTTGCTTCGTGGAATCTCCCCCGAGGGACAAAAACTCCTGACCGAGTCGGCCATTTGGGAGAAAGGGACCCCCGGCAATGCAGAATGGGCGCGCAAATGGCTGGAAATTAAAGAAGAAGATGCCATCCCTGCCGAGATTCTTTCTTCGGGCACTCCAGTGGAAGGGCAAGAACCGACCCCCTTCCAAAAAGACCTGACCCAGCTCCGTGTTTATCGGGAACGTCTTAAGACTCGGATCGATTTGGTTTCCACCATTACGGATGGCACCAATATCCCTGGCTCGCTCAACGATATTCTCAGCCGTGAAACCGGACAAATGGTCCAAGGGGTGATTGTGATTTCCGATGGTCGCTCTACCAGCGATGTCACCTCGGCTTTGGCCGATCTGAAAGCCAAATCGAAACGAGATAATATCCCGTTGTTCACCGTGCTTGTGGGAAGCGATTTGAAACCGAAGAAATCGGTCCTGATTACCGATGTTCTGGCTCCGGAAGTGACCACTCCGGATGACCCGTTCCGCATCACGGTAGAAATTGATGGTCCCGGTCAGATCGGCAACGAAATCCCGACCGATCTGTTTGTTCGTATTCCGGGGCAAGTCGAGGAATGGATTCCCATCAAACGACTGTTGCCCGATGGGAACCCTGCACCGAATGTTCGTTTTGATAAAGGGGAACCGCCTCATGCTCAGGTGGAGTTCGTCATCGATCCAGAAAAGGTTCCTGAGGAATTATTGAATCGCGGGGGGGGGGACCCCAAAGACCCGAAGAAGGGGCCTGTCTCCTCGGGGAAAAAGGAACTGCGCGAAGGGGAATGGCAAATTCGGGCTGCGGTGCCGAATCCCAACCCCACGAACAAAGATGACGAGAAAAAGTATTCCGAACCCGTTACGGTGAAAGTTCGCAAGAAACCCGCCCGTGTGCTGTTGTTCTGTAACTCCGACAGCCGAGATTTTCAGTTCCTTTTTACCCAACTGCTTCGCGAACAATCCGACGTCTACTTGGTTGTTCAGAACGAAGGGGGAACCAAA
>CAZFDX010000200.1:0-4448 GCA_964518325.1 uncultured Alcaligenaceae bacterium
ACCATATACTTTGGCTAGTTGGTAATTCGGTATTTCTTTCGATGCCGTGATTTGCTGGCGAATTTTTTCAGCTAATTGGCGTAGGGCTGCCGGTAGACGTATCGAATCGGAGATTCCCTTTTTCCATTGTAACGGCAGAACCACGGCTGGGTTCAACAGCGGGTATTGTCCTTTCACAACCAAATTCAACCAGCACGAACCAAGTTGGTTGGAAAGTTTTGGGTGTCCATTTTGGATCAACTGCAACAGCGCGGGGTCTTCTAATTCGCGGAGGTGTTGCACAGCGGCTTCACTCAGCCACCAGCCAGCAAGACCTTGCAAATGTTCTGCCAGATTTTGAACGGAGTAATCGTCGAGATCGGCAGAAGCGAGTTTTTCGAGTTGCTTGAATTTGAGCGAGTTTTTTGTCATGAGTCCCGTTCTAATATCCATTCGACTTGAGGGGTACCAACGTACAAGCGTCCGTTCCATGTGGGGCGAAGTTTTTCCAAAGTCACCCAAATGCGACCTCGTTCATCGGTCTGTTCTTGGTAAGGCCCTAGTTGCACCAGCACATGGGCCTTGGGTTTTTTCTCGAAGAAAATCTGCACGGGGCGCAATGCTTTTTCTTCCTCTGCGGTGGTTTGAGGCGGGAGATTGAAGCGGGCTTCTCCTAATTGATCCGGAGAACGCCACACGAGCTTCCTGACCTGAAAATCCGCCTTGTCCGAAACATCGGCTGCCAACATCCCGACGACCGAGGGGAACATTTTTCGGGCATATTGAACCCGTGCCACCATATCCTTAAACTCGGCGTCGAACAATTCCCCGACGGGCTTGGGTTCATCGGTGAGGTTCAACCACCAGAGCTGTTGAGAAATTTCTACAGGGATCGACTCACAATAATTTGTGAACCAGTTCGTTCCTACCAGTGTTGACAATAGTTCTTTGTGGACCAACAGTTCACGATCGAACTGATTCACCAATTCCCGAATCGGTTCTCCGATCGCTTTTGCCAGACCTTCGGCATCGGTTCGTAGTTCGATCATCCCTTCGAGAAGATGATCGGCTTCCTCCATCTCCTCTGCGTCATCCCAACATTCTCCTAACGATTGGGCGGCTTCGATCCATTTTTTGAGTTCGGCTTTGATTTGAGGCAAAGCGTTTGGGATGTGCGCTTCGGCTTGGGCTTTGAGATCAGAATCGAGCGAACTCCCATGAATCAAACAACGGGCATAAGCGTAAACAATTTTCGCGGCTTTACCAGTTGCCAAAGCATCCTGCAAGTCGAGCCGGTATCCGTAAGGGTCAGGAGTCGTAATCATCTCAGTCCACATGGTTATCATTTTTGGGCCAATTTAATTGTTTTACATATTCTTGAAATAGTCCAGTTCCGCAAGTAACTGCTTTTTTCGTTCCCAAATCTTTGAAAGAGCGTTGGGTCGAATGCCAAGCAGGTTCGCCACGAGTGCGAATCCCCCATTCTCATGATTGAATTCTCGCAAGAATTCTCTGAGATCAGCCAAGGTTACCCCTGCCAGCTTCGGGTAAGTTTTTAAGGCTTGATCTCGGCAGGTGATCCAGAACTGTTCCGAAATTTTCAGGTACAGTTCCGAGATCAACAACAATGCCACTCGGTGTTTGGGTTTCTTCCACTCCAAAATCCGATTGCAATCGGATTCGTCTAACATTTCGGGCCACTCTACATCAGATCGAGTTACGGGTTCATTTTTGGGGCAAAGCTCCGAATGCTTTCTCGATCTTTTTTGGGTTTGCCGAAGTTTGTTGTTCCACATCCATTTGAGAACTTGTAACAACCAAGGTACCAACGGTTTGTTGGGATCGTATGTCTGAATAATGGGGACCTGTGCCTTGGGGCGATTTTCATACAGTTTGCCCAGAGCTTCTTCAGCAAATTCATCGCGAAGCCAGTCTTGGCCCCCTTTCGAGACAATTAGGGCGATTTTTTTTACCGTCTCAGCGATCTCTTCCGGACGAGGAGTTAACATTGTTTGCAAGAGCGATCCTCTCTCTAGATTTTGAGTTTTCGCGAAACACTCTGATTCCGTTATCTGGATTACACCTTGTGGGTCGGGGTAATGACATTTTTTTTCAGGAATTTCCATAAATGATTCCTTGCCACTTCTCTTGGGGGTGGCTTCATAGAACATTGATTCGTTGAACCATCACAGGTTTTTGTTTCACAATCAAAAACAAGGGGCGCCAAATTCTCATCCAGCGCCCCTTAAAGTAAATGGGTTGTTGTCTCGTTTTTTCGTTCCTTCGTTTTTTCGTTCTTTCGGTCTACCGCTTTCCTTCTTTATTGCAGGGGAAGGCCCTTAGCGAATCGATTCGGGATTAAATACCCCATGAATAAACCCGAAGGATTTGGGATTCGCAAAGCGAATGTTAGAGCGCTGCACACCTTTCCTTCCTTTGGCAATAAATTCCTGTAGCGGAAGCCGGTAAACTGATTTCCCTGATTCCCTCGCGTAGTGATGAACCAAGGATTGAATCGTGCCTCGAAGAGTTGGGTCTTCGAGATCATTATGGTGTTTGAAATAGGCCGTCTTGAAGTGGTATCCCTTGGCATCTTTGACGAAAATCACCACCAAACCGGAGTCTGTCACCACCAAAAGAATTTGCTCTTTTTGTTTCGATTGGGGGAGGTACTGATCGTAGGTGATGTACCGTCCCTTTTCATAGGCGATCTGAAGCATATCCACTAACTTTTTGAAGAATGCATCTGTTTGTTGTGAGCCGTTGTGCGACCACAAGCTCCGAAGCGATTCCAGTACTGATTCCCCAAAGATCGCGATGAGATTATCTCGATACTGTTCCCGACTTGCGTTTTGATATTCGCAATGGTTGTTGAAGAAATGTTTAAGATTGTTGCGGTGGAATTGAACCTTTCCACCAAATAAGTTGTGTTGGACGAAAACCAAACCATCAAGCACTCGACCACACATAAGCCGTGCCTCCTCGGTTAGTCTAAAACCTCGGAGCAGGTAGTCCTGTCGAGGCCTTGACGTTAGGTGATGTAAATCAATACTTCCCACAATCACAAACCACTTGTTTTTGTGGGGTTTGCAAAGGGTTCTCCCATTTTTGAGATTACACCCAATTGCCAAACCAACTCCATCCTACCCATAACAGACGAAATGTCAAGCAAATAATTCCCTAATTTTTGAAAAATTATTGAAGAATCATTGGGCAGCATATCTTTCAGCTTGTGCCTCGGAGTTAAATGAGAGAATCGAAACAGATTTCTTTAGGGGGATTCGTTAGAGGGAATCGGAAATTTTCAAATAGGGGGAAAAAACAAAAAAATCTCGAATTCGGTGGGGACGAATTCGAGAGGGCATTTGTTCATTTGGGTGATGTTCAACTCATGCATACTTGAAGAAGTATACATTTGTATCACAAAACGAACAAGGTTCCAATAGCCTCAGAATGGCTGATATTATTTTATGAATGTTACTGGTGAGTTGGTACAGCAACCCTTTTTGAATGTCCTTTTTTTTGAGAATTTTCAGGAAAATCGCAAAACCAATCGAACCAGAAAGGATTGGCTTTGCGATTTTCTTCACGGATTGGGCCGATCCGATAGGGAGGGAGTCCTTCGTTCGCTATGGCTCACTCGTTTGGTTGATCGATCCCGATAGGGAAGGAGTCCTTCGGTGGCTGTGGGCCACTCGTTTTGCTCAGCCGTTTTGGATTTTCTTGGCGAGTTGCTCTTTGAGGTCGCTGGTGGGGGCGGGGGCGAGTTCTTCGGTTGCTTCGATAATCACCTCGCGCACCTGACGCAGCAGGAGATTCAGGTTCTTATCCTCAAAAATTTCCATATGCCCGACCGGCACCGAAAGAACGTCAACTGGTTTCGTCGTCCAGCGATTCCAACCGTTGGCGGGATCGTCCAATTTCAGAATGCCCCAATCCATGGGCGTTTCCGATCGGACCATGACGATTTTATTCGCCAAGCGTTGCGTGGGCATGTAATTCATTCGTGCTCGCTCGAGTCCGGCCCAGACCTTGCGATAAATCTCATCGGAAAGAACATCCACACCTTGCAACCCTTCAACGTAATCTTTTCCGCTGCCAGCGAGGATGGCCTTGCGCTTGCGCCAGTTGCGGTAACGCTCTTTCAGGTAGGCCCATTTGTTGGGTTTGTTCCAAAAGGCTTTGGTGTGCAGCCAGACTTTCTTGGGTAAGCTCGGTTGCGGGGGATAGCCCGGCGCGAGGGTATCGAACAAAATGATACGCGGAACCGAATACCCCCGTTGAATCAATTCGCAAGCCAATTCGTAAGCGACCAAGCCCCCCACGGAATACCAGACCAAAATAAAGGGTCCCCGATGCCCCCGCGCCAAAATTTCCGCCAAATACCTCTGAGCAATGGTGGAAATATCGTCCAAAGGTTCTTCGGACACGTCGATGCCGACCGCTTTCATTCCAAAGACGGGATATTC
>CAZFDX010000201.1:0-6086 GCA_964518325.1 uncultured Alcaligenaceae bacterium
TGCGCTACCGGGCTGAGCTACGCCCCGATGAATTCGGTGGATTATCTTACAAGATATGGGAACCATCGAAAAGGTTCAGGCCGATTATCGTCGCAGCGCCTCGATGATTCGTTCAAAATCGTCGTTGTTCTCGAAGCCAATCACAATTTGCCCTTTGTCCTTATCCTTGACGCGAATCTCGAAGCGGACGGCCAAACGGGAGCGCAGTTCGTTTTCGATGCTAATCACATGGGCCGTCTTCATGCTGATCGTTTCTTCCCGAAAGGCTTCCTGAGCGGCCTTGGCTTCGGCCTCGGCTCGTTGCTGCTTGAGCATCAGTTCCAGAGCTTTGACCGAAAGCCCCTTCGCAACCACCTCCTTCGCGATGGCACTTTGCTTGATCGGGTCGTTCAATCCCTTCAGCAGCTTGGCATGCCCCAAGGAGATTTGGCCTTGCCGAATCAGTTCTTGCACATCGTTGGGTAACAACAGCAGGTTGACGATACTGGTCACCGTTGAACGATCCAGGCCCAATCGTTGGGCCAAAACCTCTTGGCTGACCTGATAGGTATCCAGATACTTCCGAAAGCTCTGGGCCTTTTCCAACGGGTTCAGGTCGGTCCTTTGGATATTCTCAACCAACGAGGCTTCCCAAATCTGTTGGTCGTCGAAGGTCATCACTCGAACCGGAACGGTGGTCAACCCTGCCAACTTGGCGGCACGAAGCCTTCTTTCCCCCGCAATCAACTGATACTCGTTGCCCACTTGGCGGACCACCAAAGGTTGCAACACCCCATGAATCTTGATGCTCTCGGATAACTGGCCGATCTCATCGTCATCAAAATTCTTTCGGGGCTGGTAAGGATTGGGGACAATCTGATCGACGGCAAGGACCTGATCGTTCCGAGTCCCCTCGTCCGCTGAAATATGTTCACCGTGCGCCCCCTCACCGAGCAACGCATTCAACCCTCGACCTAAGCGAGATTTTGTATCTGTCGTCATGTGTTAAATCCCCCACAAAAGAACCTTACCGATTCCCCCAAACTTACGTTCCACATGGAACATTCCCTAAATTCACAAGCGGAAGGTTCCACGTGTAACATGGACATAACCGCACAACCGGAATAATCAAGCCCAACTTACAGGGAGCGACCGAGTAGTCCGAGTTCTCCTGCGTGTTCTCATGTAATCAAGCCCAACTTACAGGGAGGGGCCGTTGATGAACCCATCCGATACCGTTGCTCGTGGAACCTTCGCGTTGCTCAACCCACCCCCAGCTTCACCCTCCTCAACCAACCCGCAACTTCACGCTTCTCAACCAACCCACAGCTTGACGGGAGTTCGTCGACGATCCTCTCGTCGACGAGGGATTGTTGAAGTGAGATCGTTGACGAGGGGCAATCGTTGCCAACCCGATTGATGGAATCGCGGACGATTCCCTTCCAAGTCGATCATGCGACTCGATTCCCTTCCGTCTCGCTGTGGACGATGCCTTCTCAAGCCAATCATGCCCCCTCTTTGAGACAGGATTGTGCCACCCGCAAAAGATTTTCGGCCTGAGCAAAAAAGTCCTCTTTGCAGGGATTTGACTTTTGAGGTAATATGTGAATCAACAACGACCGGAACCGTTGTTACAGGGCATCGGATGCCCAGAAGAAAAGAGGCGGGGTGAAGGACTCACCTGATAAGATCGATGAAAATCGGTCCCACACCTAGATAGCTCAACTCCCGAGCCGTCACCCGTACCTTTCTTTCTGACTCGTACCTTCGATCGGAATCTTCGCGAGAGATTCCCTGCAAATGGGTTTTGCTCGTGCGACTTCTCTCAGGAAGAGAGAGGTCTGCGAAGAGGGTATGGACATTGGATGTGGTTCCGTAACGGAAAAGAACATGGATCGTTCCCCCATTTTGTTTCGTGTGGATTCAAACGCAGAGTCGGGCTACGCAGGAATTTATCAGGGATTAACTTTTGCCCTTGCCGTTCAACGAAGACGGCGTTTGTCGTATTTCCTCGGTCAAATTGAGCCTTTCTCGTTGTTATCCCAAATTGCCCGAGCAGGGAATGAATACCTCAAGGCCGAGAATCCCTTTGGAACCCCTGAGGATGCCGAAGAAACCATTGCCGAGGCCCGCCGAATTGGTGCCGCCAATGTGGTCCTTTGTGCTCACGATCTTTCGGAAGAATATCTTCGTGAGCTAACCAATCAGGGTCTCGATGTCACCGTGTTCGATACCCAAGCCAATATCTGTTTCTCAAACCGTTTGGTGATTAACCCGCTGCTCGGAAAAACGATTCGGGATTATCAATACGAGACGGGCACGCAACTTCTGATCGGGGCCAAGTATGCTCTGATTCGACCCATGTTCCGACGACAACGCCCCATGCGAGCCGTGGAACCAACGGGTGCCAAACGAGCGGTTCTTGCATTGGGTGAAGACGATTTCTTTGGTGAAAGTCTCACTCGAACCACCCAACTATTGAACAATCCCCAGCTCGAAAAAATTACGGTTCTCGTCCGCAGCCATCACAATCAGATCAACGATCTGCGAGCATTGATGGACCAAAACAAAGGCCGCCTCGAAATTCTGACCGAACCCAGCGAACTGGCGAATCGACTTCCCAAAACCCATGTGGCGATCACCTCGGGGGATTCCCTCAGCCTAGAAATGGCCTGCGTCGGTGTTCCGCAGATCATTCTCGCTGTCGATGGAGTGTGCCTCGCCAATGGCCAATGCCTCGATAACGAAGGGGCCGCAACCGTTCTCGGTATGTGGTCCGAAGTGAGTGAGAATCAGTTGAACGATCAAATCAACTACGTCCTTGATGATGTGATCGAACGGATCGGCATGTCCCGTTGTGCGAAGAATTTGATCGATGGGAAAGGGGCCGATCGTCTGGTGAATGGATTGGAAATAATGTTGCACACCACCTTGGAACCTCAGTACCGTCGCTTGGCAGCGTAAGCAACCATTGGCTTCAGCATCGATCGATTCAACTAACCCCACCGGCGGATTCTGCGGTCCATTTGTTGCTGAATCACCCTTGGCCTTGGCTCCCTCTTCCTGATTCCGCTCCAGCTGCATCTTCCTGATTCCGCTCCTGTTCAGGCTGATGCCCCTACATGCGAACTCATATAATTCCTGCATGTCGAAACTGAATCCAAAACCCTTCACGGTTCCTGATTGTCTCAAGGCCAAACAACAGGGACGAAAACTTGTCGTCGTCACTGCCTATGATGCCACCTCCACAAAGCTCATCGATACCGGTGCGGTGGATATTCTTTTGGTAGGGGATTCATTAGGAATGGTGATTCAGGGGCATTCCACACCGTTACCCGTCACGTTAGATGAAATGATTTACCACACGAAGGCAGTGGTGCGAGCGCGAACCCATGCGTTGGTGGTGACCGACCTTCCCTTCATGAGCTATCAAATTTCCACAAGCCAAGCCCTCGAAAATGCCGGTCGGATTCTGAAAGAAGCGGGTGCCCATGCGGTGAAGCTCGAAGGGGGGATTCGTTCCGCTGCTTCGATTCAAGCGATCGTCGAAGCAGGCATTCCGGTGATGGGTCACGTCGGAATGACTCCGCAATCGGTTCAGGGATATGGTGGGTTCAAAGTTCAACGCAACCGAGAAACGATTCTGGAAGATGCCCGCGCCGTCGAGCAGGCCGGTGCCTTTGCCATCGTGCTGGAGTGCATCCCAATGGACCTTGCCAAAGAAATTTCCGAAACCCTGCGCATCCCGACGATCGGAATCGGAGCTGGCCCCCACTGCGATGGCCAAGTACTAGTGCTTCACGATCTTCTCGGAATGTACACCGACTTTCGACCCAAATTTGTCAAAACCTATGCCGATCTCGGGCAGGTGATTCCGCAAGCCATCCAGCGCTATGCTCATGAAGTTCGAGAAGGCCAATTCCCCGACGAGGAACATTCTTTCAAATGACGTGGGTTCTGATGATGCAAGTTTTGGAAATCCTCTGGCATCGCCTTTCAGGTCATCTTCCAAAGTGATTCTCTCAAATTATGGGTAAGTGGAACGAGAACCGATTTGACGCGAAGGGAATTGTTGAGTGACGAAGAGAAGCAATTGCTGCCCGAATTAAGCAACGAAGTTCATCGTTTCAAATTTGTCGCCGAGGACCCCCTTGCTTTCGACCTTCAACCACTTCTCCAATAGGGTTGCATAAACTTGTCGGAAATCGGTAGTGACTTTCAAATCTCCCTGATCGAGATCGGTCAAGGAGGGACGTTTGCCGTGTGTTCCGCCTTTGATCGCCGGACCAGCACAGAGGAGGAAGGAACCAGCCCCGTGATCGGTCCCACTGCCATTTTCTGCAACCCGTCTGCCGAATTCCGAGAAGGTCAGGACCGCCACACGTTTATCATCCTTGGATCGAGCCAAGTCGGTGAACAAACTACTGATGGCCGCTCCTACCTCGGCATAAAGACGTTGCAGGTCGGCCAATTGATTGGCATGAGTATCGAAACCATCGATGGCCACATAGAAAACCCGCGTTCCAAATCCTTCCCGAATCAAGCGGCTGATTAAATTCATTTTGCCTGTGAGGGAAGAAAATTGCCGTCCCCACAACGGGTCGCGCTTAAAGCCATCGAGCACCTCTTTCAAGGTATCGATCGACTCGAAGGTTTGTAATTGTCGCCGGCGAACGAACGAAAGCAATTCATCCTCATCGAGTGACCCCTTTGAAACGTCGGCCAAGAGTTTTTTCACGGGCTTTTCACCGGCTCCCCCATCTTCGGAAGCACGCAATTCAAAATCCTCGGCCTTGTGGATGCTGAGAACGCCATTGACGGCTCCTCGGCAGGCAATGGGTAGTTTATCGCCGCCAACGTGCATGACGGGAACTCCGACCGCTTCCCCTTTCGACAGACCATCGGTACTTTTCGCCAGCCAACCCCGACCGGAAACCTCTTTGGTCACCTCGGCACATTGCCAACGATCCATCGATTCAAAATGGGACCGATCGGAGTTGGGATAGCCCACCCCTTGAATGATCGCGAGTTGCTTTGCCGTGACGAGGTTTTGCAAGCCAAAAAAGCTCGGGTGCAAACCAATTTCATCCGTGACCTTCAACACTTGGGCCTTGGGGATGGCGAGTTTCGGTCGTGCTTTGTAGTAGTCATCATCCGTGTAGGGAACCGCCATGCTCAAGCCATCGTTCCCACCGGTCATTTCAATGACCACCAAGATCGTATCATTGGAAGAGGCTTTTTCTGCTGCCAGCGCCGTTCGAGCCAAGAACTCGGGCACGAAAGGTGCCGTGGCCAACAAAGTCGATTTCTTCAAAAAGTTCCGCCGATCCATAAAAGTCTCCTTTTCTCCGTGCATTTTGGAGAAGGGGCTAGGTTAGTTGAGTTGATACTCCGGCATTGTTAAAAACGAATGAATTACATCACGGACGCGACTTTCAAAACTCGCGAGTGAATCATCTCCCTTACGGAGATGCTTTAACATCTCTTGTTCTGCACTCACATTTCTCACCCCCGGAATGAGAAGGTTGCCGTAAAATTCGACATACTCCCGTGGGGTTTCCATCCCTGCCCGACGGGCTTGGGCCAAGGGGTCCGCCGCAGTAAAAAACGAGCCTCCTGCTTTGCGAATCATTTCTTTGCTCGCTTCACGAAGCCCATGCGCCAGATCGTGGGAAAAATTCGAGCGGGCCACTAACGTCCCACTGGAAAGCCAAGCTCGGCCTCCTTCCCACCCCTTCACATTAGGGGGAGCAAATAATCGTTGCCCCATTGCATCGAGTCCCGGAATCAGCGATTCGGGCATCACCACCAGCCGACCCGTCGGACCAACCCCCAGTAAGCGCACCGCACCAATCACAAATTCCACCGGCGATTTGATCGTCTGCAAAAAGGCTTGTTACGAATAAAAATGTTTCGAGCGGAGAATCCGTTCCACACATTTCCAAATATCCAAATCCGAATTTTTAAGTTCGGTCACTAAAGGTTCCAAAAACGAATCGGGAGGAACAATCTCTTCGCACACGAAAAACGCATACAATCGACGCGCCAAAAACCTCGGACAGGCAGGCTGCTTCAAAATCATGTCCACAATATCATTGCCGTTCCAG
>CAZFDX010000202.1:0-3677 GCA_964518325.1 uncultured Alcaligenaceae bacterium
CTTTACCCACTGCCAGTGCCGTCATCAGCGATATTGTGGATTTAGCCGTCGGACGTGCCCAAAAAACCTTTGCCGTGAATAAATTTTGGTCGGCGACTCCCAAAAAATATCAATTACGTCCTTCGAGTAAGGTCCGCAGTCGCTTTTACCTCCGTGTTCTCGTCCGCGATGAACCGGGTATGTTGGCCGATGTCGCAAGAACCTTAGCGAACGATCGCATTAGTATTGCCTCGATCATTCAACACGAAGCCCTCGAAGAACATCAAGGGCAAGTTGTCCCCTTGGTGATTATGACCCACTATGCCGAAACAGGTCAGTTCCGGCATGCCCTTGCCAAGATCAACGAACTCCCAGGCGTGGTTCCTCCGGGTGTGAGTTACTCGGTCGATGATTAATCATGAGTTCCTCTCCCTATCCTTCGTGGCCGAATCCCACACGGTTCCAACTTTCGGTGAAGCAATTGTCGGCGGCATGCTGTCGCTTGGAGATACAACTGATCGATCCGCAAGCGGGTGAGGTTCTTCGGGGTCAAGTCACCGGTCCGCATTCCGATAGTACTTCGGTCATTGAGTTGGCGTATCCCTGTCAGCCTCATCCCCACCAGCCCGAGCGGGTCGAGGTAATCATCCCTGAACCGAATTTCTGGGAGGAAACCACGCGGTTGTATTACCGTGCCGAGCTGGAAATCTGGCAGCATCAACAAAAAATGACCCAAGAAACACTGATTCTTCGTCTTGGGCGTTTCGGCATGATGACAGGAGAACCTCAACAAAAAAAATCAGAGAACTAAAAGTTCGCCCCCCCCTTTGTCATCGAGATCGAAATTCGCAATCAAGCTAAGGAATTCCCCTATGGATTGGTCACAATGGAGGCGGCATTTTCCGGTCTGTCAGCGTTGGGTTTTTCTGGATCATGCTGCAGTTGCCCCCTTGCCGGATCGGTGTGCCTCACGGGTCTGCGAACAGGCGATTAGTCTCAGTCAAAACGGGATTGCCGCCTATCAGGAATGGCATCAGCATGTAGAAAATGCCCGCACGGCTTGCGCTCAATTGTTGAATGCTCATCGCCATGATATTGCCTTTGTGGGGAGTACCACCGCAGGGATCAACGCGATTGCCGAAGGATTTTCGTGGCGGGCCGGCGATAATGTCGTTTTGCCCGCTGAAGAATATCCTTCCAATCAATATCCTTGGTTGAACTTGGCCCCCTTGGGGGTCGAATGCCGACGGGTCCCCAGCCGAGGTCCCCGAGTTGCTATCGCCGATCTCCTCAACGCCATCGATTCCAAAACGAGGGTGCTGACGATCAGCGCCATCGAATTTGCCTCAGGTTATCGGAACGATGTGATCCGTCTGGGAGAGGAATGTCGAAAACGAGGCATCTTCTTTTTTGTCGATGCCATTCAAGCTCTGGGGGCCTTTCAATGGGATGTTCAAAATCTCCCCGTCGATGCTCTTGCTGCCGACGGCCATAAATGGTTACTTGGCCCCGAAGGAGCCGGCATTCTCTGGGTTCGCCCCGAAGTTCTGAACCAACTTCGACCGATTGGCGTGGGTTGGAATAGTGTTCGTCATGCCAGCGATTTTTCGACCATCGACCCCACATGGAAAGCCGATGCCCGCCGATACGAAGGGGGCACCCTGAACGTCGCAGGGACCGCCGGATTAGGCGAAAGCGTTCGCTTACTTTTGGAAGCCGGTATGCCCCAGATCGAAAAGCGAATCCTAGAACTTACGGATTACCTGTGTGAACAGGCCCCCCGATTTGGTCTTTCCGTCTTTAGCTCGCGTGAGCCGGAAGAAAAATCGGGTATCGTCTCGTTACTGACCCCCGATCGTGATCCCAAGGAATTGATGCAACGCTGCCGCCAAGGTGGAGTTATTGTGAATGTTCGCGCGGGACGTTTGCGGATTAGCCCCCATGCCTATAACAGCTTCGACGACTTGGATCAGTTCCTCTCTCTGTTGGGGCCATCAACATGAATCCGAAACTCGATCGTCATCGAGCCGTGTATACGGGGACTTTTGACCCCATTCATTTTGGTCATTTAGATATCATCCAACGGGCCTCGAGTATCTTCGATCGCTTGGTTGTCGGTGTCGGTATCAACCCCGATAAAAAAACGTTCTTCTCTCTGGAAGAACGGGTCCAACTGATCCGCTCCGTCACGCAAGAATTACCCAACGTCGAAGTACTTTCGTTCACGGGATTAACCGTCCATTTCGTCCGTGAGATTGGTGCACGGGTCATGGTTCGAGGACTGCGAACCCTTTCGGATATGGAGTATGAATTCACCATGTCCCTGATGAATTTGAATTTGGCCCCCGACCTTGAAACGGTATTCCTCATGGCCAAGGAAGAGTTTTCTCATGTTTCGAGTTCGCTGCTCCGTCAGATCGCAGTTCTCGGGGGGGATCTGAGAAAATTCCTACCGGACCCAGTCCGAAAAGTTTTGATCGATCGTGCCAAAGAACGATCCCAGAATTACGATGTGGCCTAGATCGATATGATTCATTCAAACACCGTCACGAATATCTCAAAGCAAAAGGATCGATCTATCATGCCAAGGTTGTTCGCAAGTCTGTCTCTCATGAAAAGTTTATGGGCCAGTCTGTTGGTACTTTGGTTCACACAAGGGTTGATGGCCGAGGAACTTTCCGCAAAAGGAATCGAGCAACTCAAGCAAGCCGCGGAAAAGGCCATCACCGTCTTAAAAAACAAAGATGCCCAAGCGATGGTCGAATTAGTGCCCCCCAAGCTAATCGACTTGGCCGGCGGCAAAGAGAAATTCGTCGCTATGTTAGAAGATCAATTCAAGATATTCGATCGTGAAATGATGACCTTCAAAAATTTCAAGGTCAAAGAACCCGTTTCGATCACTCGCACGGAGGACGGCTGGTATGCTTATGTTCCCATTGAAATGACCCTCTCTGTGAAGCAAGAATCTGTCCTCAGCCAATCTTACCTGTTGGGCTACTCCTCGGATCAAGGCGAGAGTTGGCAACTCGTCGATACCGCAGGCTTAAAATCGATTAAGGACGCTCAAAAAATTTTCCCGAGCTACCCCAAAGATTTGAAGATACCAAAGTCGGTGTTCACTAAGAACTAACCCAAGCAACAGCAAATCAAAGGTCACTAAACCAACCAACACCAAAACAACCGATACCGAACCCACACGATCGGCCTTCTGACAGAGTCCATTCCGCAAAGGTGCCAGTAGGGTGAATCGATGAACAATATGAAACAGGTTCCCCTTATCCATTCCGCAGAGGTGCAGGCACGTTCCCAAAAATGTTAAGAAAATTCGTTTTTTTCACTTGATTCTCATCTTTGCTTTGGTTACCCTCATAACGAGCACTGATCCTAAAGTTTTCATAATCCAGTGATGAACAGTCGTTAAATTTCATCTTTAAGTTAATTTTATTCAGGAGTTTCGCGTGTTTATCTATTCTCTCTCCAAGGGTAAACAACGGGGATTTACTCTCATTGAGTTGTTGGTGGTCATTGCCATCATTGCCATCCTGATCGGGCTTTTACTCCCAGCGGTGCAAAAAGTCCGTGAAGCCGCCAATAAAGCCAGTTGCGGGAATAATCTCAAACAAATCGGCCTCGCTTTGCACAATTACCACGATAGCTTCGGGGCATTCCCTCCAGGGGGAATTACCGAGGGGCCATGC
>CAZFDX010000203.1:0-4369 GCA_964518325.1 uncultured Alcaligenaceae bacterium
GTCACGGCAATTTTGCAAAATCGCCCTGTTCCTAAACCTTGCATGGCCTGCTGTTTGGCTTTCGGTAATTCTGGTAAAAATTTCACCTGCCCCGCTTTCAGCACCCCTAAAGGCAGCGTGACCACACACCGATCCGCCTGATAGGTTTGCTCTTTGGTTTCGACCGTTACCCCTTTTTCGGTTGTCTTGATGGTAGTGACTATTTGATTCAAGATGACCTTCAAACCTTTAGATAAATACTTGGTTATTTGATCGTACCCTGCCGGAAAAACCATCTCGTCACCTTCAAACGATTCATCTTGATCCCACCCAAGCAAGGAGAGAGCTTGGGCATCGTTTCCGTAAGCTAATTCGATCTCAGAAAAGAGGGTCCAACGAACCCCCTCTCGTAGTTCAGCCGGCGACGCCGAAATGAGTTTGGGCAGAACGGTCGCAAGCGAATCGTTGACTTTCGCCGTTTTTTGAGCTTGCCGGAGTTGATTTTCCAGTCGTTTGAATTCAGCCTCAACCTGTTGCTCTAACTTTTCCGAGACTTCGCGTCCATTGCCTGAAACGAGATAACCTTGATCCTCATCCGAAGCAACAATCTTAGCTTTGGCCTCGGTCGCGAGTTGGGTAATAGGATTTTTCAAATGGCCATGAATCCAAGCCGCCCCAAGATCGATAGGTACTTGGAAATCGCGATGGGTATGGATACGCCCACCGATGCGATCGCGTGCTTCGAGAAGGGTAACCTGCTGACCGGCCGCCGAGAGCGCCTTGGCACAGGCCAAACCCGCGACACCTGCCCCGATGACGAGAATCGATTCTTTTCGAGAAGCCTGACCGAAAAGAGGCAAGGGCCGTTCAAGAGCGAGAGAAGAACCACTTAGGGCCGCCCAAGTGGAGAGAAACCGCCGCCGTGACCACATCAAGACATCTCCGAGGAGCGAGAGAAAGGGTACGCTATAAGTCTAATCTAGCCAACTATCAAACCCCAGAGGAGCTACGAACAGGCTCGAAATAACCCTAAACCGTAATGGGATGCGTAACCAATTAGTATTGGTCCCTGAACGGGGGTAGTGAAACGAAGACGTAGACCAAAACCCATATCCACATTGGGGGCAACTCCGCCCCGAGATCGGCATCGCACAAAATGACGTAATTTTTGGGTCAATTCTTTATCCACTTCAACTGTTGCTTCAGGGAATCCGCGAACTGACAACTCTGCTTGGACCTGACCAACAAAATTATTCTTCCCATTCTTCTTTAAAAAGCGGGGAAGCACAAAAGGAGTCACACTTTCCCAAACGTGCGCCCCCTCAGATGCACCAATGATTTGATTAATTGCTGAATCATAACCACGAATTGTTCTCAGTGATTCGATCGATCCACTCGCAACAATCGCGAGTTGTAATTCCCCGACCCCACCTTTGGTCCATGTTCGTTTCAACGCACGAACGGCCCTTTGTGCAGTGCTACACAATTTCCCTTTAGCATAAATTAAGATATGATCCAGGTGTTGATCTCCGTCTAAATCCAGTGGAATAAAATGGGCGTGGTCATGTGAGCCAAAAATTCGTTCGTCATTAATTTTTCCGAGTAACGAGGGACAATCGATTCTTTCTCCGTTACCTGCCTTGCAGATGAGGGCTCGTCGAATGTGTTCCGCTTGAGGTAAAGTGCGACTTACATGAGGAAGAGGGGATTTGTTCCCAGTCGGTGAACTCAACGCGAGTAATACACATTCTACCTCAGGTAGGGGATAGGCTCTTCTTTGAGTGGGAACTCCCACTTGAAGCGTATCAATACGCCGCCAGTAAAGCACACGTTGTGAACCGGGCGGCTGCGACCAGCCGTGACCCTTCCACCACGCAGTATCCTTGGTTAGGCAAGTTACCAAATCAGCTGGATAAGCCACCACTGCTTGTTCTCTTTCTTGCCGATATTTTTCGATATCCTTATCACTGGGGCCACGTTTCCCACCGCGACGAGGAGGATTGATTTTTTCAAGGATTGGCTCGGTTACTTCTTGACGCCATCTTTGATACTCGTCCGGTGGAATGGCCGCCATGAGCGAGACTTGTTCCCAACCATAACCTCGACGTTCTCCGGATTGGCAGGGTACCGAGTCCCATTCACGAGTGAGGTTGGTCACCTCGGCTTCGACCCAACTTTCACTCCGGCCAAGATAACCGAGTGCCGAGACCAATTCACTAAACAAACGAGATTCTTCTGCATCAAGCTCACAGGGCCAGTGAATAAAGAGTTCCCCATCACCGACATTGGCCCAAGTATCAAAGACCAGCGTCGTTTTTTCACGACCTCTATTCAACTCACCGATCGGCATGAAGTGCCGGCTATGAGCAACACTCGCTTGCGGGAGATGGTAGCATGGAAGAACACTGGCCAGTTTATTGATTAATCCTCGAGCGACGTTGGGCACTGCATTCCAGCATTGGCTTGAAAAGCCTGCGGCAACCAGCGCCCGTAATAATCGCCATGGACAGGGGGGCCATTCGATCAAACCTTCGTTGACATGGTGTCCCCATGGGGTTGCATGGTAACGACCGCTGGGGAACTGTATTTTTATCGTTGGCATGGTTAATTCTCTTATTCTCCCGATTCTTCAACATCGGAATCTTCGTCACCTGTATCTTCGTCTTGGTTATTTTTCTTTTTGTTCTCTTCCTTGGCCTTCTTCAGGTCGTCCTCGAAGGTGATCTTCGTCTGTACCATCAGGTCCTTGCACTCGGTGATTGCCTTTTTGACGACCGACTCCAATTCCGAAAGTGAGGGAAGTTTGAACCCCTCAGGCCGTGTGGCAACAATGTTGATTCGATCTACCGGTTCCAAGTCACAAGCGGTTCTTAAACGGAGATCACCATCCAGCAGTTTTCGCACTCGATACAGAGCCAACAGAATCAAAAGACGTTCCACCTTTTCACCCAGCCCATATCCCCGAATTTGTGCAAGGTCGAGATTGATATAAAGATCGATTCTCTCCGCGACGTATTCATCTCGCGTGAAGGGCACGTTGCCGAAACCACTCTTGGTATCGCCCGACGGGTTGACGTGGTCATTCTTCACACCACCCGATGCAGCTACTTTGGCACCTGTTGCTTCAATGAAGGCGGATAACGCTCTTGCCACACGTAATCGACCGCCTGCTAGCTCCCTCTTAGCAAGAAAGGCACCATGAATCAGACTGCCAACATCATACTTTAAGAGTACCTCAGCTAACCTCTTGCGATCGATTGGTCCTTCGGCCAAACCTCCTAGTTCTTCCCTAATTTTGTTGAAGAAAGTCTTATCGCTACCTTCGAGCAGGTACGGGCTGTTGATTCGATGAGCTTCCAACATCGAATCGGTGAGGAACTTCCCACCACGATTCACCGTCACATGGCTGATACCCTTAAGAGCTTCTACGGGTTCGTTCTTTGCCGCATCCCAACAGGTGGCTTCGAGGCGATTGGCCATACTCTGGGCACTCTCGACGAGGAGCTTTTCACCTTCCTTGGTTTGATAAGTCGCGGCCCCAAGGCTAGGGAAACCCGTGGGTTGAAACCGATCACCTTGCAAAGTTCGCAGTTCGACTGTGAAGAGCAAGCGAGGGACAGAATTTAATTTTGACAGATCAATCTCAGGCATAAGTTCGTCCTTTCGTTAATGAGGGGTCAAGAATTTCAATCATATATCGAGCGGTGGTCCGATGAATGGGGAAAGCCAACGCGGCGGCCCAACGACCTGCAGTTTCGGGGTCCGTTGTGCCCGCATAAATCGGTGGACGTATCCCTACGGATCGTAGGCGTTGCTTGGCTAGCTCGATGGCACGGGCTGCATCGCCCGAGACCAACAACCGCACAATGCGCTCATCGGCGGGAATGTCGTGCATTTCGTCGACCGCGAACGGCAGGCAGCATAACCGCACCGCTAGCCAACCTTCATCGGGGTGCTCTAAATTGTGTTTGAATGAAACTGTGGAAACCCAATTTTGAGTCCACGTTTTCCAATCAATTGCCATCAAGGCACGAGCGAGACCAAACATTCGATTGAGATCGACAGCACCACTGAGGAATTGAGTCAGATCGTCCAGCCTTGCTTCGCAACCCGCGGCAGCCACCAAGGGGCATCGCCGTTGGCCTTTCTGCGTCGCTTCGATCAAACGTCGTTCAACGATGGCGGCCAGATCACTCATTGGCTCATGCCCAAAGGCAACGACGCCAGCGTCTTTGTCCACTTTCTTGTCGCCAATCTTGACTTTTCTCGCCCCAGGTTCCAAGGGGAGAAAATGGTGCCGAATGGGTTCGAATGGTTTCTTGTCGTGATAATTTGCAGCCGCCCTTCCCAACGCCAATGCCATACGAAACTCAGTTGAACGATCGTTAAT
>CAZFDX010000204.1:0-2695 GCA_964518325.1 uncultured Alcaligenaceae bacterium
ACGAGAATTCACAGAAGAATCAATACAAGGAACCACTTCCATCGTCGTGCCATACTTAATTCTTAGGGAATTAACGAAGGGAAACCCACTCGGGAGAAGGGAGTTTCGTTTCTGCAATTCGTTGGCGTAGGGGTCGAAGCCACCGTTCCCAAATGAATACGAACAGCACATATGGTAGCAATGCCTGCACCCCATTGAGAATCAGGTGCCGCCAGCCCACCGAAGGCGCACCGAGCCTAAGCCAGGCACCACAAAGGAGACTCGCACCGCAAACGACGGGCATCAGAGTAGAAAATCGATATTTCTGTAAAGGGATACCAAGCAGGCGAATCGCTTCTCGAATCACCCAAACATTCATGAAAAGATTAGGGATAATCATTCCCCATGCGACCCCTTCGATTCCATATCGTGGCGCCAAAACGATTCCCAAGGTTAAATTGACTATTGCTTCAACGCAGGCCCAGCGGGCAAACCATCGCAACTGACCTGCACCGTACAAGACACGGGCTGCCACCGATTGCGCGATCAGCAAGGACAGCACACTACTGAGGATAACTAAACTTGGATAAACCTGCTGAGCATGGGACGGGGAACCTAACCATGTTTCTAAAAAACTTGGCCCCTGAAAAAAGAGTCCCAGCTGAATCGGCAGAATCACCCACAAGGCCAAACGGCTCGCATTGAGAAATAATCGTTGCGACTCCGCCAAATTCCGTTGAGCATCAAAACGACTAAATGCCGTGGTGAGTGTATTGGTGGCCGAACGGGGTAATGCCTTGGCAAATTCACTCAATCGCCAAGCGATCCCAAAAAAGGTCACCTCGGGAGCAGAAAGGAAAAGCCCAACTAAAATCGGTCCCGTTTGGACCGAAGCGCGACCGGCCAGCATCAAAACAAAGGCATTCAGGCTGTAACCTTTAATCTGTTGAAATGTTTCCCGATGAATCAACGCTCGGGAGAATTTGAGATCGCGAAGCAAAACGGTACAGACCCCCGCCATGATCGCATGCTCTAACAAATTAGCGCAGAATAGAATGATACCTAACCCCAAAAGGCTCGGCTGAGTTTCCATGCAGATGATGATGGCCAGCGTTTTGAGAATCAAAACCACAATCCGAACAATGCTTTTCAAACCGAATCGACCCAGACCATCTAGGATGGAAGGAAACACACTTAAAGGAAGCGTTAACCCAAGGTTACAAGCCATGAGTATCCCAAAGAGAATCATCTCGTTTTGGGGTAACGGTTCCTGATGGGTCACACGGAGGGTAAACCAAGGAATCGCCAACGCTCCGATGAGAAAAGCCCCCCCCCGAGTCCGGCATAAAAGGCCAAGGCGGTGTTCACAAGGCGATTGCGTAGGGTGATTTCGCCCTGTGCCTCGTATCGGGCCAAGAAACGAACGAGACTGGCAGCCAAGCCCAAATCGAATAGGGTCAAATAGGCCAGCAGCGATTCGATAAAAATCCACAGGCCATATTGAGCATCACCGAGTTTATGAATGAGAAACGGAGCCAGAAAAAAGGCGACCAAAAGATTGGCAGCAAACGCACACCAATTCGCAATGGCTCCCGTGGCCAGCCGCTTCCCTGCGACAGTTGAATCCATCCCCCTAGTTTAACACAAAGATGCGGATTCAGGCAAGATGACTCATCCTCAACCTTTTTTGGAAAGGCCCCGAGAGGGTCACTTCACTTCGATTTGAATTCCAAGGGGTTAGAGATGTCCCGAGGGGAGGGGGTTATTTCACATCCATTTGCGTGGCCGTGAGAATTTCACCCGTCTTCTCATTCTGCACCAACGCAACCACTTTCAGACCTTTTAATTCCAACGGACGGTCTGAATTCGGGAAAGTTCTGCCACCATTTTCAAATTCTTCCCAGTATTTCTTTTGAGTTTCCTTCACCTTCAAAAGTTCAACCGTGGCAGTGTGTTTCAAGGCCCCATCCTTGACATCAACGGCTTCGCCGATGGGGGCACGAACCACATGATGATGGAAGCGAAGGCCGTTGCCGCCCACATATCGGATGTTATCTTCGACCAGCATTAAATGAACTTTCAGGTTATCCCCTTTAGCTCCGCTCACCTCGACCGAAGCCGAGATTTTATCCCCCTCGACTTTGACCGAGCCTGTGATTTTCGCTTCCACCGTGTCTTCCAACATCGGATCAATAATCATCCGATATTGTTTGTACTTGGCTTCGGCGTTGGCCATACCACCGCCCCCCCCTGCTTGAGCATCGCCATTGAACAAGGTCGAAGGGGTCCCCCCAACCTTACCAGGGAATAATTTTCGGTAATAGGCCATTCGCGATTCGGAATAGGCATTCGTCAAAGGATCGGGTCCGGGGATGTGCAGGTGATATTGAAGAAGGATCAATTCCGAAGTTTTATAGGTTTTCAGAAGTGCGTCGAAACCCACATCGGCGGCCACACACGGCGGGCATTGAGCGCCCGTGAAGAGTTCCATCACCACAACCTTGTTCGCCGATGTATTCTTCCGACCTGCATACACTTCGGGTTTGAAGGGTGGCACGGTTTTGAGATATTCTTCAGCCAAACCTTTTTCGGCAGCGGCAATCAGTTCTTCGTTCTTCTTAGGGTCTTCGGTTTTCTTGTTGGCTTCCTGCGCTCTCTTGAGAAGTTGGTAGATCTGAAGTTTCTTTCTCGCAGGATCGGACTCTTGACTTTGCTT
>CAZFDX010000205.1:0-4514 GCA_964518325.1 uncultured Alcaligenaceae bacterium
TTAACTGAAACGGGGACACCAGGGTTCACAACCGGGTGGACCGTCGGCAGCGTCAGATGAGTATACGAGACATGGTCGAGGCGGTGATCGATGCCATACAAGGCAAACCTCGGATTGTCTATTTCCGCGATTTGACCGAGCAAGGTCGGGCGATTGATCCCCGTGTGCTCGCAGGCCCGTAAGTGAATGTGAGCGAATGCGAGCGAACGAGAAGATTGATATTGAAGCATAGATTGAACTGATCTTACAGAGACTAACAGAGACGATTAGGTAGGACTGCATGTCACGTTATATTTCGATTGATCTGGATGCGAATCGGCTGTATGTCGCAGCCGGTTCCTCCAAGGGGGGGGCTTCTCGATTGGAGAAAGCCTTCAGTATCCCGTTATCTGGTCCGCTCACCACGGCGAATGCCGAGGAATACGGGCAAACACTGGCTGAATCCCTTCGGGCGAACGGGATTAGCCCCGCCCCCTTGTTGATTGCCTTGGGGCGCGATCGGCTCATTCTGAAAGAAGTGAAAATCCCGAATGTGGGTATGGAAGATGAACCTAACCTAGTTCGCTTTCAAGCCACCAAGGAATTTACCGAACCGCTCGATACACTGGTTATCGATTATTACACTTTAGACCGGATTGAGAATGATGGCCAAAAACGGGCCATCGTTGTTGCGGTTAAAAAAGATTACCTCAAATCGCTGGAAGATTTGGCCAAAGCCGCTCGCATGCGACTGGTCTTGGCCTTGCCCCGATCGATTGCCCTGTATGCCTTAACGCAAAAGGCTATTCGCACGGGCGAAGTTTCCCCTCCCGATGAAAAGCGGGGTTCGATTGCCATCTACTCTCGGGGGGAGTTGGTTGTTGTTCGAGATGACCAAGTGGTTTTCTCGCGACCCGTTTCGGCAGCGAGTTTATCCAACGATCAAATGTTAATGGGGGAACTTCGCCGAAATATCACTGCGTACAACGGCCAAAATGCCCTCCAGCCGATTTCGGCCCTGTATGTGACCGATGCCGATTTAGCCATTCGCTTAGATTCGTTGCCGTTGAATGTGCAACCGTTGGACCCCCTTCAAGGGTTGGGCGAACCTTATCAAGGACGGTCGCAGTTTTCCGGTTGTGCGGGATTGTTTCAGGTTCAAGCGTCCCCCATCAAGAATTTACCCAACATCCTTTCCCCGAAGAAACCCGCCAAGAAGGAAAACAAGGCCGCCAAGAGGTTGACGCTGATCGGGGCACTGGCAGCGTTGTTGGTCTTTGCCGGATTAGTGTTGGGCTTTCTTTACGTTCAGAAACTCGACTCGAAACTTACCCGTCAACGTATGGCCTTGGCCTCGTTGGAAAAGGATTTGAATGATCTCAAAATCGAAGAAAAACGCATGGAGGTCCTGAAAGAGTGGGAATCGCGGCGGATTAATTGGCTTGATGAACTTTATGATCTGACGGAACGTTTCCCCGATCATTCCACTACCCAAGTGGCCTCGCTGATTTTCTCGACTCGTCCCATCACTGCTAGCCCGAATCAATTAGCAGCCACGCAATCGACGGCCCCCAAGGATAAACCGATCCTTCCGGTGGGAACGATTTCTCTGGCGGTGCAAACCTCGGAACCGAATGCAGGGAACCAACTCACCTTTGGCTTCCGTAACGAAAGTTACTACAAGAACTTGAACTTGGTCTCAAAAGGGAGCGTGGGAAGTGCAGGATGGGGGAAACTCGGCTTACGCTATGAATTCAGTGCCGATGTGATGAATCGCAAACCCACCGAGTATGTCCGAAAACTCGACCCCAAACAGTTGAAAGCACCACCAACCACCAAACCCGAAGAAAAGCCCGAATCGCCGAAAGCGGACCCCAAAGAGGAACCGAAATCCCCCGAGCCTGAAAAACTCACGGTGATCCCTCGGGAAGTGGACCCAAATAAGAATGATTCAAAAGAAGATAAACCGAATAACGATAAGCCTGCCGATGACCCCAAAAACGGGGATTCAAAAACCATTCCCCCCAGCAATAAGGAGGAAGAATAATGACTCCCCGTGAGAAATTTTTAGCGACCGTGCTGCTCGTTTTTGTGGGTATCCTTCTGGCAGGTGTGTTGGGGTATTTCTTGGTTTATGATCCGATGGTCACCAAGAATAAAGAATTGCTTAAAGTCGAGTCGGATATTCTCACCAAGCAAACCCAATTGATGGGCATTCTCCAAGAACGCAAACTCTACGAGGCCAAACGTCAGCAAAGCCTACCGGCCGATGTGGGGGCCGCTCGGGAATCCTATCAACGGTTATTGTCGGGGTTACTGCGAAAGGCCGAATTCTCGGCTTCGACAACCAACTTGGTTCCCAAAACCCCCGACAACAAAACCACCCCGACGATTGCTCCGAAAAAACCGGCCTACACCAAATTGGAATATACCATTGATGTGCGCGGGGAAGAAAAATCCCTCGTGACCTTCCTTGAATTATTCTACAAACAACCGTTGTTGCATTCGATCCGCAAAATGACTGTGAAACGCAGCAACTTGGAAAATACGCGGACCACTTCGATCACCAGTAAATCGTCCAAGGATTCTGCAAGAACCTTGGAAATTACGATGGAAGTCGAGGCCATCGTTCTGGAAAATGCCGACAATCGCGGAACCTTGTTACCGGTTTCCGGAGTTCTTGGAATGGCGTTCTCGGGTGTCGGTGCGGTGGCACATACTCGATCTTCGGTCGAGAACAATGGTGGCAGCCAATTCCTTGTGGCGGATATTTCTGCGAACCCTCCCCGTGATTATCGCACGATTGCTTGGAAGGACATCTTCTACGGCCTCACCAAAGTCGAACCGGAACGACCGAAGAAAGAAAAAGTCGAGGAGAAAAAAGAGATCAAGAAAGAAGAGAAGAAGGAAGAAAAACCGATTCCGCCCGGAGAGAATTATCTCCCCTATATCGTGTTGACGGCAGCCTTTGCCGAAGCGGATGGTCGTTGCCTCATCACGTTGTTCGATCGGGCCAATAAGCATGAGTACAACATCATGCAATCGCCAACCGGCGAGATCGAGGTGGAATCGTTCCGTTACGAGAAGAACACTCGGGTTCCCCTTCATCCAACGGGTCCTTATATCATCGTTGGTTCCCGAGAAAAGAATAACTTGGCTCGGCTCGTTCCCCGAAAACTCACCGCATTGGGGATGTACGTTGAACCGGTAGATGACGACTTTGATAAACGCCGCAAAGCCGGCATGCCTCCCGCATTCGCTTTCCTTGGCCCCCTATTTTTCCCGAATGAAGTTCGTTTCTTCACGGTGGGAGAATCGCTCAGTCAAGGGGAACCATTAACCACTCGCGAAGCCCGTCGGGCACTCATGCCCACTCCACCGGAAGATTCGGGCCGATAATCCCTCTCCTTCCGTCTGGACCCATTATTTGAACCCATTAGTTGAAACAACGGGTATCCCCTAAGTGTAACCAATCATTACCGGTGAGAGAACCCAGCCTTTTCAACCATCCCACACCTTACAGCCGTGAGACATGAAGGATTCCTAACACGAATTCTAATAATCGTGAGAGAATCATGAGACTCGGGAAGTTTTTTCTAGCTGTAATAATCCCATCATGGTAGTGTTATCCTAAGAAGCCCGACGGAGGCATTTCTTATGAGAAGATGGCTTGGTTTTTCCTGTTTGCTTTTTATCCTTGGTACCTTGAGTTACGCTCAAACCCCTATGGATAAGGAGAATCCCGCAAACAAATTCAAAGGCCCATTTGGCAAAGGGGATTTCAAAGGATTCTTTAAGAAGGATCAAAAAACGGGTAACTCCCCACCGAAAGAAGAACCAAAGGCGACCGCCGAAGGAATCGCCTTTTTCGAGAAGCACATTCGGCCTTTGCTGGTGGGTCAATGTTTGGAATGCCATTCGAGCGAAAATAATAAACTCAAGGGGGGCCTAGCACTCGACACGCGAGAAGCCACCCGCAAAGGAGGGGACACAGGTCCGGCCGTCGTTCCCGGTGATCCTCGAAAGAGCCTACTTCTGAAAGCCCTGTATCATACCGATGCCAATCTCAAAATGCCTCCCAAGAAAAAGTTGGAAGAAGAGGTCATTGCCAATTTCGAGAAATGGATTGCTATGGGGGCACCTGACCCACGCGACGGAGCCAAAGTTGTTGCCAAAACCATCGACATCGAAAAGGGACGAGAGTTTTGGGCCTTCCAACCACCGAAGAAATCGGAACCGCCGAAGGTCAATAACGCCTCTTGGCCGAAAAACGAGGTCGATCGATTTGTTCTCAGTCTTTTAGAAGCCAAGGGATTGCAACCAGTGACCGATGCGGAAAAGACCGTTCTGATCCGCCGCCTAACCTATGACCTAATCGGGTTACCTCCCACCACAGAAGAGATTCATAACTATTTGAACGATAAATCACCCAATGCCACCGAGAAGGTCGTCGATCGGCTTTTAGCTTCGGAGGCTTTTGGCGAACACTGGGGCCGGCACTGATTGGACTGTCTGTTATACACAACTCCGAGCCC
>CAZFDX010000206.1:0-4930 GCA_964518325.1 uncultured Alcaligenaceae bacterium
TTGTTGGGCAGCGGCTTGGCTTAATCCCACTGAGAGATGAAAAAGTTCGAGACTACGGCGACGAAAAGTTTCCGCTTCGCGATCGATGGTTTCGAGTTTGCTTAGCTCGTTTTGGAATCGCTCTCGAAGCGTGGCAATCAGTCGAACCGATTCGGAACGAAGTTGAGCCGCCCGATGCGATTCGGCCTCGGCTTGGGCCACGATTTGTTCCAGTTTCCGGTTTTGGATTTCCGCTTGGGCGACCCGAGCTTCGCTTTCTTGCATGTGGGTTCGTAAGCGTTCGAGTATCTGCAATTCGATATTCAAACGAGCCGACAACACATGATATTCGCGAAGCCCCAAGTTTAATCGCAGGTCTTTCAGTCGGCTGCTGTATTCCTGATATTTCTTCGCTTTCTCGGCATCGAGTCGCACCCGTCGTAGCCGCGATTCCACCTCGGCTTGGACATCCCGTAATCGATTCAGATTTTCTTCGGTCTGATCCAATTTGCGAAGGGTCTCGATTTTTCGGGCACGAAAGCGGCTAATCCCTGCCGCTTCTTCCAGAATCGCCCGACGATCCTTGGGGCTGGCTTGCAAAAGGGCATCGACCCGCCCTTGTTCGATGATGCAAGAAGCTGCCGTCCCTGCACCGGTTCCTAGGAATAAATCGCGGACATCTTTTAAGCGAACGATTTTTCCGTTTATCAGATATTCCCCCGAACCATCCCGATAAACCCGCCGTGTGACCGAAAACTCATTGGCCTCGGAATTGAGCATCTTTCGGGAGTTATCGAGAACCATAGTGACTTCGGCCATGCCCAACCCCTTGCGTCGGGTCGAGCCGTTGCAGCTCCCATCGGCCATTTCGCCGCCCCGTAGCGTTCGGGCACTTTGTTCCCCCAGAACCCAACGCACCGCATCGACGACGTTGCTTTTGCCCGAACCATTCGGCCCCACCACGGCCGACAAACCGGCAGGGAAATCGAACCATGTCCGATCTGCGAAGCTCTTAAAGCCAATTAATTCCAGTCGTTTCAACATGGGAATTTACACTCGGGCCTAGGATTCTGGTATACAGTTTTGGGTTTGAATTTTTGCTTACTGTTCAAGGTCTTGGTTTGGGCTGTTCGACGCCGTGTTATTTATCTGTTCGAGTTCTCGGTAGATGCAATCAAGCTGTTCGAGTTCTCGGTCATTGCTGATCGCTCGGGAGCTTGGTTTTGGTGGGCGGTTTACTTTTCGTCCCAACGCTTCGTCGAGGAATCGGAGTCGCTTTCCAATTCTTCGAGTAACTCTTGTTCGTTCTCCAACTTCGGATCGGTCCGAGCGGCGGTAGCTAATTTTTCTAGCTCTACTCCTTTGGGGATGGCATCGACACACAGTTTCGCTCGCAGGGCCTTTTGTTTTTCGGCCTTGCCGAGGAATTCCGCGACTTCAGCATAGCTGGCACCGAGTTTCCCGAGCGTCATGAGAATCGAGGCCACCTCGTAGCGGGCTTTGGCATGGATGCCATCGGGAGTAGTGCCAGGGAATCGCGAAATGATGACTTCGGAATCCCCAACGTCGGCCCGAATCGTAATATCTTTTCCAACACGAATCGCAAACGGAGGTTGCAAGGAAACCGTATCTCCGAAGATGGTCACCTCGGCACGGCCCCCGCGAAGCAGGTGCACCATCCGATTTTCTGATTTCGGTGCTAATTCATGAATGACAAACGATCGACCTACCCATTTCCCTACGATAGGTTCATAGGTCGGATCAATTTCACGCAGAGCGCGGAACGCACCGTAACGAACCTCGGGACGGGAATCTTCCAAAAGCGATTCCAAGCGATCAATGCTGGCACCTTCGTTCAAGGCGCTCAATGCGGTTAAACTAAAGGCCTGCAAGCTGGGGTGCCGCACAACGATTTCTCCCAACGGTTTCGCAGCAGCCGAGTGACCCAAATACGCCAACGATTCTGCAGCACAAAACCGGCTCAAAGGAGCATCGCACTTCAAACCTCGTTTCAATACGGGCACGGCCGGCGGTCCCAAGGCTTCTAGGCGTAACGCAGCACTGGGGGCTTGGGCCGGATCGTTCAACATCTCTTCCAGTTTGCGAAGGTAGGCCGGATCGTTGAACGGTTTGTCGATCGGCACGGCCAGCAACACCCGCAGGAAATGGTTCAGATTCAGACGATACCGAGGCGGAACCGAAACCGCGATGAGGTCTTTATGTTTGGCCTCGGCGATTTTATCCGGAGAATCGGCCCCGACGAAACTTTGATTGATTCGATCCGCAAGGGTCGTTGCGACCGAGTAGCGTTGCTCGTCGGATTTCAACACGAGGAACACCAGCCGATTTTCCAATAATTTCGCACCCTTCCAAATGTAGGCTGTTTTCACCCAAGCATCTTCCACACCGGCTTCGCGTCCACTGCTAATATCATTCGTGAGTGCTAAATGTAAAGGCCCCGAGGCCACGGCCAGATCGTGACCTTTGTACATCGTATTTTGATTGCGATCGGTCGGCTTCAACGGCATTTGTTCTTGCAACGAACTGCGAATATCCCCGAGGCTCGCGACCGTTGAGAGAGGGGTCGGCAACAGGGTCCCTCCGCGAAGGCTTTTCGCTTTACTTCCGGGCGGAATTTCCACTCGGACATCGGTGAATTGTCCTTTCCGTTGGCCCGGTTTGATTACCGCACTGACGTACACAATCGCCGTATCCGGAGAATTGAGCAATTTCCCAATATCTTCGATGCGATCGCGGGCGAGGCGATTTTTCACAATCTCTTTCATATCTTGAGGAGCAGGGCCACCCGTTCCATCCAGACCCACTACCAGACCAATCCCCCCTACGGGAATCCCTTGGACGTTATCCAACACCGCATAATCGCGGACCGTTTTGGCCAAGCCTTCTTCGGGAGAATCTTCGGATTTGGAACGGTTGACCACGGTCGGATTGCTGAACATATCCAAACTTAAGCAACCTGAAACCGCAAGGGGTATCCCTAACAGTAGACAGAAGATGATCCGTTTCATAGCAGCCCCCACTGCATCGGGTCGCACTGCAACCAGCGCCGTGCGTTCCCCAACGCCCAGCGTGCAGTCCGCTATCCGCGTGTGTTCAATAACCAACTTTCGATTTGTGTCAAGTGAGCTTCCCGCATACTTTTCCACCAAGATCGACCGCTCTCGATACCGATCCTTCGCAAAATGCCCCTTTTATCATCGATCATCGATCATCGATCATCGATCATCTCGGGGAAATGCGGCCTTTCCGGATTCTTGATCCTCTGGTAGCGAGGATTCGCCACGGCACAAAGCGAAAAAGGATAGGGGAAACAAGGCAAAGAGAGAAACGGGTAAGGGTAAGCAGGGGACAGAAAGAACAAGGGTAAGTGTAAGCGAATCAGGAAGAAGCCCGAGTCACAATCATACCAAAGTTCGAGAGAAGTTGAATGAACGTCTCTAACTGATCGTGTGCAATACTCAGATGGGTCTTTCCCAGACGTTCGCGAATCAGACGTTTCGATTCGGGCCATTGTACTAAACCATCCACTACCTCAACCGGTAACGAAACCACAATCAGATTCTCCACGGTGGTTTGCATTCCTTGATGATTCGTGGACAATAAGCGAGCGGCAGGGGTCGGCGGATGCCCCGTCCGATCCATAAACCATTGCTCCAGTTCTGCTCGACCTAGACCTTGTTCGTTCGCTTGTTTTAATTTCTGAGGATTGAATCGATATTTTCGCTTGTTCTCAGTCGAAGAAAGGTAATCGGCAAAGCGGTTCAATTCTCCTTCCAGCAGCAAATCCGAAGTATGCACATCGACGGTAAAGGTAATGCCATCTTCCTCGAAGGTAATGCATTGTTGGGGTTTCGCTTCATAATCACGGTTGCCCAATAATCGAAACTGTTGGTACGGTATCTCCTTCTCGGGAGAAATGCCCATTCGTTCCCCAATCTTCACGGAAATCAAGCCCCGCTGAAAGGCTTCATCCCGATCTTCACTGGAATTAAATTCGAGAATATTGACCGAAGAAAACACCATGATTCGTTCCCGTCGGCCGGCCCATTGTTGAATCGAGGTGATGAGATTATTCGGCAAGGTCTGTGTCGAATGAGATTGGAGAATCCGAATAATCTCGTTGGAGGTTAACCCCGATTCTAATCCTCGGTAGATACTCTCGGAGGATAATTCCAAGGTGCAGACCGAGCCGATATTTTTCCAATCCGCAAATAGGGTCAGCTCCCGAATCAGATTCGGAGTCAGCCCCTGACGATAAACAATCATCTCTCCGTTGGGTTGCACCACCAAACAATGAACAAACGACGGCGCTGACTCGGCCCAAGTATGGCAATTCAAACAAGCCCGACCCGCTGCGGTCAGCCGATACAAAAATTCTCCTCGTTCGCTCGCAGGGCTGATTTCCACCATCCCAAGGGTAATCCCCCAAATCCCCAGCGCCTGCTCGATCCACTTTGGCGCTTCTTTGGGTGAAACATGCCAATGCGGATGATGTTTCTCGATCCATTCTAATAAACGTTTGAGAGAAACCCATTCATTCTCGGCAACACATTCGAGGAGGATCATCAAACTGAGGGTCACACTGGCAAAGGTCGCTCCTTGAGAGTGGACGGCATCGCCCGTGACGGGATACCAATTCGACATCGCAGGGGGTCGCCGTCCAGAAGGTGCGTCGGACCCCTTCGGCAGACGGCGTCACTTTCTCGGGCCAAGGTTGGGCTTTCAGTAGATCGTTCTCGATTTGTAAAAGCACCACCTGCAGACCTAATTGAAGGGTGAATATACCCAGATAGGGCGCTTCCACATGAGGTTGCATGATTGGGCTACCGAGAACGCTATCGGCTGGGAATCGCGCATAATCCTTTTTGAACAAACGCCCCGAATTGGTCCACCGAGCGGGCGACTTTTGCAGCCGTTTCCAAGATTAAGG
>CAZFDX010000207.1:0-1768 GCA_964518325.1 uncultured Alcaligenaceae bacterium
CATGTGGAACGGATAGTTGGCGATACATTTTCCCACTCACTTGGCAAATTGAAGCGGGCACTTCCTAGGGGGTCAAACGGCAGAGGGGGACTCGCCAGAGGAGGATATTGACGGGGTCCAAACGAAGGGCCGTTTCGGCCACGTTGGGATCGTTTGGTTCGACGGCACTGCGGCGATAGGTCTGGCTCATCAAAATGAGTTTATGCACACGCTTGATCTTCCAACCTTCTTGCATAAAGTCACTGGCCAGCCAGTCGAGTAACTCGGGATGCGAAGGGGTTTGCCCGAGCTTCCCGAAATCGCTGGGGGTCGGCACAATCCCTTTCCCGAAGTGGTAATGCCAAATTCGGTTGACCATCACCCGTGCGGTTAACGGGTTTTCCCGAGAGGCAATCCAATTGGCTAACACGGTTCGGCGGCCAGAGCTTTTGGCTCCTTTTTCCGGAGCGGGAATGACCGGTTTCGGTAACCCAAAAATTTCTGGGAAAGCCGGCTCGACCTCGGCGCCGGGCGAGTGCGGATTGCCACGAATCATGACGTGGGTTTTAGGCGGTTGCACATAACAATTGTTAATGGCCAAGGCCAATTCTTGCGGGGGATTCGGTTTCTTTTCCAGTTCGGTTCGTTCTTTCTTCAAAGCGTTGTATTGGTTCCGTTGCTTTTCATCGAACATTTTGATGGCTTTGGCCACGACCAAGGGGCGATCGATCCCCTCACTGGCACGCTGATCCTCGGCAGACATTTTTTTGATGACTTCGTTTTCCAAGGCTTCGAGCTGCTTGGTTAATTCCGCGATTTTGGTTTTGCGGGCACCGAGTTCCCCTTCGTAGACTTTCCGCTTTTCGGGGTCGGTAATATCCCGCATGTTGGCGGCCGAGGCGGGATTGCGATCGTTGCTGTAGTGGCGAATATCGCGGAAAAAGGCTGCGAATTTGTAGTAATCCGCATGGGGGAAAGGATCGACTTTGTGTTCATGGCAACGAACACAATTCAAGGTCGTGGCCAAAAACGTCTGGGAGGTCGTGGCAACGAAATCATCGAGTTCATCGAACAACGATTGCTTCGGATCGGCAGGTTCATCGTCCCACAAGCCAAGGCGATAGTAACCCGTTGCAATAATCGCATCGGCACTTTCTTGGGGGAATTCATCGCCGGCAAGCTGTTCTTTGATGAATTGATCGTAGGGCTTATCGGCATTAAAACTCCGGATGACATAGTCGCGGTAACGCCAAACATAGGGCTTAGCGCCGTCACGTTCGTAGCCGTTGGTTTCACCATAGCGAACCACATCGAGCCAATGGCGTGCCCATTTTTCCCCATAGGCCTCCGAAGCCAAAAGCCGATCGACTAATTTTTCGTAGGCATTCGGCGAAGAATCATTTAAGAACGAATCGATCTCCTCAGGGGTGGGGGGTAATCCCGTGAGGTCATAAGTGACCCGACGGATCAGGTGCAATTTCTCCGCAGGTGGATAGATCGGAACCCCTTTGGCTTCGAGCTTTGCCAGAATGAAATGATCGATCGGGTTGGTGGTGACCCCTTTCACTTGGGGGATTTCCGGTTTTTTAATCGGTTGGTATGCCCAATGTTTTTTGGCTTCTTCCGTGACTTTGCCGCCTTTCGGTTCGGGTTCTTTGGCGGCGGTGTTCGTACCGAAATCTTTCATGGGTAGACCGACTTTCACCCATTTGGTAAAGACTTCGATCTTCGCGGCCGGAAGTTTTCCTTCGGGGGGCATTTCCAAATTTTTATCGGTATAATGCAGGGC
>CAZFDX010000208.1:0-5219 GCA_964518325.1 uncultured Alcaligenaceae bacterium
CCCTTTTACCTCAGAAGTGAGCCGTTCAAGATCATTTGAGGGGGGGGGCATCTCCAAGAAACATCGAAATTCCCGTACTCAAAGCGATTCGTTAATTCACATTGGTGATGGAAGAGACCCAAGAGGGCGGATCGAAAAAATCCCCCATCGAATTAGCCTAGAGGAAGGTCTTCCCTTTCTGAACCTAGAAGAACGACGTTCCTCAGTTCTCCCGCTAAGAAGACGGAACCGGTGATCAGAATGCCCTCATCGGGACCCGTTTCTTCGCAGGCCTTGGCCCATGCTTCTTGCGAGGAATGATGCAAACTGTAACGAAGCCGATTTCGATGGGGAAGCATTTGTTCGAGTTGTTGAGGAGTTGCCGCACGGGGGTTATTCTGAAAGGTTGTGAGATAGTAGCGCTCGAAATGCCCCGCGAGACGCTCTAACATTTCGGGAATTTGTTTATCGATGGAGGAAGCAAAAATCAGATTCCAACGGGGGACCTGAGGGAATTCTTCGGAAAGGGTGGCCAGTAAAGTTTCAATCGCAGGGACATTGTGGGCACAATCTAAAACGGTAAAAGGTTTTTGCCGAACGATTTCTAAGCGAGCAGGCCAAAAGGTGGTTCGTAGCCCCTCGGTAATAGCTTCGGGTGAAATGGGATAACCCTGTTGTTGCAGCTCGCGAATGAGCATTCGGGCGCCGGCCGCATTCAATGCCTGATGGGCACCTCTCAGGCCGAGTTGATAATACTCCCTCTGTGAGTCCATCGTCATTTCGACCTTTCCTTGGCCTAGGTAACGACTTTCAAAATCCCGATGGATCAAGCACAGCGGGGCATTTTGTTTGTGCGCCACTTGTTCAATGACCTGACGGGCTTCCTCGGCCTCGGCCGTGCAAATCACAGGAATATGAGGTTTGATAATGCCCGCTTTCTCTGCGGCAATTTGTGCGAGTGTGTTGCCCAAAATCGCCATGTGATCGAAGCCAATCGTGGAAATCATCGTGGCCCGAGGCATGAGGATATTCGTTGAATCGAGCCGTCCCCCAAGGCCTACTTCGATCACGGCAAAATCACAACCTTCTTGAGCGAAATGCAAAAACCCCAAGGCGGTGATAATCTCGAAAAAGGTACAATTCCATTCCGGCCCGCGTTGATCGAGTTGCTGGCACACCTCCGCGATGCGAGCCATGCCCGAAGCAATCGCCGGTTTCGAGATGGGGACTCCGTTGATGCGAATCCGCTCCGATAAATCCACAAGGTGAGGCGAAGTGAATAGACCCGTTTTGTACCCTGCTTGCTGAAGGATTTGGGCCGTGAATGCGGCCGAGGAGCCTTTGCCTTTTGTCCCTGCAATGTGCAGATGTTGGATGCGATTTTGTGGATTACCCAACAGGAAGGCCAACTCACGCATGCGATCGAGCTTCAAGTCTCCCTGA
This sequence comes from uncultured Alcaligenaceae bacterium, assembly GCA_964518325.1. GTDB lineage: Bacteria > Planctomycetota > Planctomycetia > Gemmatales > Gemmataceae > SKW135. The sequence goes on from CAZFDX010000208.1 coordinate 1,423, forward strand.
CGGGGCTGCCGTCGCTCGTAATCGATCCTTCCTAACCAAAAAGCGACGGCCTGTTCGTAAGTCATTGATTGTTCATCTGTTGGAAACCAAGTCAAAAACTTTATTCTAGTAAGGGTCCAAAAAAAGAGTCAATTGTTATGCCAATCTCGTGGGCTTGAGTTTACCTTCCGTGAGATGCTTCTGCGAGGACGTGACTAAAACATGAGTCGTTCTGAATCCCCCCTTTTTAATTCAACATTTGATAGGTGGTTACTTTACAATTGTGTTGGTGGAACCGTTAACATTCCGATGGGTTCCGCCTAACTCAAGGGCCATGCGCTACCTAAAGCCTGTTTTTGGAGTTGCGTCACTTCGGCAATCCCTTTTTTGCCCAAATCGATGAGCTTGAACAATTGCGATTGGGTAAAGGTATGGCCTTCGCCGGTCCCTTGAATTTCGATGAATTCTCCGCTTCCGGTCATGACCAGATTCATATCAACCTGAGCTTGCACATCTTCAACATATTCCAAATCGAGATATTCAACCCCCTGAATAATCCCGACACTCATCGCACCAACACTATCGCGAATGACCTGCGGGGCAAGCCCTTTCAAATCGGGATGATGCTCAAAGGCCAAACATAAAGCGACAAAAGCCCCGTTGATGGCGGTGGTTCGCGTTCCACCATCGGCATCAATCACATCGCAATCGAGCCATAAAGTTCGCTCGCCGAGTTGATCGAGATTCAAAACCGCCCGAAGAGACCGACCGATGAGGCGCTGAATTTCGATAGAGCGGCCATCGACTTTGCCGGCTTTCTCGCGTGCCTTACGGGTTTGAGTGGAACCGGGCAGCATCGCATATTCTGCAGTGATCCAGCCTTTCCCTTTGCCGACCAGAAAGGCGGGCACACTATTTTCTACAGAACAGGTACACAGCACCACTGTGTTCCCACAACGGGCGAGAACGCTGCCGGAAGCATTTTTGGTAAATCCCAATTCAAAGTGAATCGGTCGCAAGGCGGATTCGGCACGGTTCGAGGTTCGCATTTGGAGAGGTTCCTTTTCACTGGAAAAACGGGACGTAGTTCAGATTTCTTTGGGGGGTTAATTCGTTGGGGGGACATCTCAGGGAAATTTCTCTAGGGTTTCAATATCTGATCGAGAAATTCGTAGGCCACTTTCCGACCCTCTTCCGGAAAATCATGCCCCGAATCGGGATAGATGGCCCTGAGTTTATCGCTCGCTTTTAGATTTTTGTATATTGGTTCGACTAATTGAATGACATCCTTCACACCGGAAACCTCAAAATTACTATCGCGGATCGGCGAGACAGCTAAAAAAGCTCTGGGTGCGATGGCGGTGATGACATCATGAAAATCAAAGGGCATCTTCTTCGGATCAGAATCGTACACGGAAGCGATGCGTGGCATGTATCGGGCGGATGTCCAGCCTTTGAGGTTACCGTTGTAGTATTTGGCAAAGCTGGTGAAACCACAACTGGAAACGGTCACCTTCAAGCGGGTATCGAAAGCCGCAGTGAACATCGAATTATGCCCCCCTAAGGAATGACCAATCACGCCGATTCGTTCGGGATCGACAAAATCGAGTGTGCAGAGGTAATCGATTCCTCTCATGTTGTTCCAAATGGCTTTCAACGAACCCGATGCCCAAGCCGATTTAGAAAAATCGTAGGGGTACTCTCCAAAGCTGGGATAATCTGGGACAAGGCAAACGTAACCTCTTTTGACTAGATGCAACGCCTGCTGTTTGCTTTCTTGCTTACCCAAACCGACCGGTTCATCCTTGCCGATATTGATTGTTTGATGCAGGCACAACATGGCGGGGCGTTTACCTTCTTTGCCTAAGGGAATCAACAACCACGCAGGGACACGATCATTTTTCTCGACAGCGTAGGTGATTTTTTTACGAATGTAACCTTCGAGCTTTTCTTCCGAAATCACTTTGACATCAAGGGGAACTTTGTGCGAATCGTCGGGCATATCTCCCATGACCTTTTGCATGTTTTTGAGAATCTCGGCCCGCTTTTTTTCATGGGGGGATTTCTCATCCGACGACATGACCGAGCCAACAACGAAGAGGCAAAACAGCAGCCCGAACCGTTTCATGTTTCACCAAAAAGAGAGAGAACAATAAAAAGTGATTTTACAAAAAACGGCATACCCCTGATTGTAACAGGATTGTTTCATGATAAGGCCCGACCGGCTCTTTCATCGGAGGTGGTTCCCTTGGGATGCCTCTTTGTGCAGGTGAAAAAAAATCTATCATATGTATTGTGGTTCAAAGCCCTGTGTTTTGTTGTTCCAAGCCCAATACGATCTCCTACCTCTTCCGGAGTGATTTTCATGCTTCGCGTTTGGATTGCCCTTTTCTTCATGAGTGTGACGGTAACATGGGCCGATGACGGAGTTCTGCCCGTTGGTGCCGATGGAAAACCTTTGAATCTCGACTTTGAGACCGGCGATTTACGAGATTGGAAAGCCACGGGAAACGCCTTCGAGGGGCAACCCATTAAGGGGGATACAGTGTTTCCTCGGCGTAACGACATGAAGAGTAAACATCAAGGTCAATACTGGATCGGCGGGTTTGAAAAGCTCGGCGATAAGGCGAAAGGGACGTTAACTTCGGTGCCATTCAAAGTTACCCATCCGTTTGCCAGTTTCCTCGTGGCGGGGGGACCGCACCCCGAAACGTGCGTGCAATTGGTTTGCAAAGATAACGACAAAGTGTTCTTCCAAGTATCGGGGCTAGAATCGGAAGAACTCCAACGGGTGGTGGTCGATCTCAAGGAGGTACAAAATACCGAGATTTATATTCGGTTAGTCGATCAGCATACGGGTCATTGGGGCCATGTGAATTTCGACGATTTCCGATTCCATAAAGAGAAACCCAACGTGCCGGATCGCCCCAAAGCACCGACCCTCGATCAATTCAAGTATGCTGGCCTGAAACCTCTCGAAGCAGCCAAAGCGATGACCGTACCAGAGGGATTCTCCGTAAAATTGTTTGCCGGTGAACCCGATGTGCATCAGCCGATTGCCTTTTGCTTGGATGAACGGGGCCGACTGTGGGTAGCAGAATGCTATACCTATCCGCGTCGTTTACCGCACAACGGGCCGGTTCTGCCGGAGAATCTCAAAGATAAAGGGGATCGGATCGTCATTTTTGAGGATAGCAATGGCGATGGCACATTCGATAAACGGACCGTCTTTTTCGAGGGCTTGAATTTACTGACAGGAATTCAAGTCGGCTACGGCGGAGTGTGGGTGGGGGCAGCCCCTTACTTTTTGTTCATCCCGATCGAGCCAATGACCGAGAAAGCCGGTGAAGTGAAAATCCTCCTTGATGGCTGGGGGTATCAAGATACTCACGAAACCCTTAATACCTTCACATGGGGACCCGATGGGTGGCTTTATGGTTGCCATGGTGTATTCACTCATTCTCGTGTGGGTAAACCGGGCACTCCCGATGCTCAACGAATTCCCATCAACGCGGGAATTTGGCGCTACCACCCCACGAAGCATATTTTTGAAGTGTACGCTCATGGGACGAGTAATCCTTGGGGCTTGGCGTTTAACGAAGTGGGCGAAGCCTTTGTGGAAGCGTGCGTGATTCCTCATAATTGGCACATCATTCCGGGGGGTCGTTACCACCGTCAGGCAGGGCAACATTTTAACCCCTATACCTATGCCGATATTCAAACGATCGCAGAACACCGGCACTACGTCGGGGCGACCCCTCATGGGGGCAACGGACGATCTGATGAAGCAGGGGGGGGGCATGCTCACTGCGGTACCA
>CAZFDX010000209.1:0-5160 GCA_964518325.1 uncultured Alcaligenaceae bacterium
GACATTTCTTTTGAAATTTGGCATCGCCGACCGCTAAAATTTCGTCAACAATCAGAATTTCGGGTTGCAAATGGGCGGCAATTGCAAAGGCCAGCCGCACAAACATCCCGCTGGAGTAGCGTTTCACTTGAGTATCGAGAAAGGCGGCGATTTCGGCAAACTCAACAATTTCATCGAACTTGGCTTTGATCTCGCGGCGGGTCATCCCCAAGATGCTTCCGTTCAGAAAGATATTTTCACGGCCGGTCAGTTCGGGATGAAATCCTGTGCCGACTTCGAGAAGGCTGCCTAATCGCCCGCGAATTTCGGCCCGTCCGTAGGTGGGTTCCACAATCCGCGATAGAACTTTGAGAAGGGTACTTTTTCCGGCTCCGTTGCGCCCCACGAGACCGAGCACCTGCCCTTTGGGTAATTCAAACGAGACATCTTTCAAGGCCCAGAAACCATGATGATCTTCGGGCTTGGCAAAGAGCTTTTTCTTCAGTTTCTTTGCGTAACCTACTAAGGCATCGGTGAGGTTGGTTCGGGTGAGGCGCTGCTGACCCAGTTGGTAGAATTTAGAAAGATTCTGTGCTTGGATGGCGTTTTTCATGGCGATTCCTCTCCCTTTAGATCACATCGGCAAACGAGCGTTCGACTCGTCGGAAGTAGGTGGTTCCGACCACGAACAACAAGAGGGTGACCGCTGAGGAAACCCCGAGGGCATACCAGTTGAGTTCGTCGCCAAACAAACCGGCACGGAAATTCAAAATCAGGCCATGAGCGGGGTTCAAAGGTAGCCACCAATTGGCTTGGCCTAACTCTGCGAGCTTCTGGGCAGGCATGTAAATCGCCGGTGTCGAGAACATCCACAGTTGAACGGCAAAAGCCAAAATGTAGCGAAAATCCCGATGTTTCACAATCAAGGCGCTTAAGAATGTGCCAAACCCCGCAGCAAGGACGATGAGCATCCCCAGCGATAAAATCGCCACCGGTGTGGATAAAGCCGGTGCCACTCGGAACCAGATCATCCCCACCAACAAAAGGAACAACGCCACAATAAAATCAAACAGGGCACTGCCGACCGATGCCAAGGGGATAATCTGTCGGGGGAAATAAACCTTGGTGATTAAGCGTTCATTGGCAAACAGGCTATTGCCCGCACTGGTGGTCGAGGCGCTGACGAAAAGCCAAGGGATAATCCCCGCAAGGACGAATAGACCATAAGGGTAACTTAAACCTTCGTTGACGCCAGCGAACCGCCCCATGAATACGGCAAACACTGCGACCGTTGCTAACGGTTGAATGAACGCCCAGCCGACCCCCAGAAGGGTTTGCTTGTAGCGAACTTTAATATCCCGCCACATGAGGATGAACAACAGTTCGCGGGCTTTCCAGACGGCGGAAAAATCCATCAACCGCCAGCCGTGACGGGGTTCGATAACCGTAACGGGTTCCTTGTCGGCTCCTGCTCCTGAGGTATTCGGGGCAGGGGTTATTGTGAGTGGTGTCGTTACCAAAGCGTCCGATACGGGTGGAATGTTTGAACTCAAGGTCGTATTCATACGCCTGAACTATAGGGCATGCAGGCAAATCGAGATAAAAATTTTGCAAAAAATCCTCTTCCAATTTATAGAAACGACTGGCCCTAGGATAGAGTGTTCACCGAATCATCTCAGAAAAGACACTTTGGGCCGCATCTAAAGTGTGCTGAATATCGGCTTCGGTATGGGCTGCGGACGTGAAGGCGGCCTCGAATTGGCTGCAAGGCAGATAAACTCCCCGATCCATCATTCCCCAGAAAAATTGTCCAAACTTTTTCGTATCACTCGTTTTAGCGCTGGTCAGGTCTACTACGGGGGTGGCCGTGAAAAAGAAGGTCCACATGCTTCCCACTCGGTTGAATTGATGGGGAATCCCTGCTTGTTCGGCTCGTTGCTTTAACCCCTGTTCGATCATTTGACTGAGACGATCGAGCTTTTCATAAGGGGGGTTCTGTTTAAGCTGCTTCAAAGTGGCGATACCCGCTGCCATGGCGACCGGATTCCCCGAAAGGGTCCCCGCTTGAAAGACGGGTCCGGCGGGCATCACCTTCGACATCACTTCCCGTTTGCCACCATAAGCCCCTACGGGATACCCCCCCCCGATCACCTTGCCAAAAACGCTCACATCGGGGGTATCGCCCAAAAGTGCTTGGGCACCGCCGTAGCTCAGCCGGAATCCGGTCATCACTTCATCGTAAATGAGCAGCGCCCCGTATTGATGCGTTAAGCGACGCAGTTCCGCGCGAAACTCCGCTGAAGGCACAACCAGCCCCATGTTTCCCACCACCGGTTCAAGCATGACGCCGGCAATTTCGTCCCCACGTTGGCGAAAGGTTTCTTGAAGGGCAGGCACATTGTTATATTCCAAAACGATGGTATCTTGTGTGGCCCCCGCGGGAACACCAGGGCTGGAAGGAACCCCCAAGGTCAAAGCGCTCGAACCTGCCGAAACAAGCAAGGCATCGACGTGACCATGATAACAGCCGGCAAATTTGATAATCACGTTGCGCCCCGTATAACCGCGAGCCAGACGAATTGCGCTCATTGCGGCTTCGGTTCCGGAAGAGACCATGCGCACCATCTCGACGGAGGGGACCGCTTCGCAAATCATCTCGGCCAGTTCGGTTTCTTTCTCGCAGGGGGCACCATAACTCGAACCGGCATGGACCGCCTCGATGACCGCTTCGACCACGGCTGGATGAGCGTGGCCCAAGATCATAGGCCCCCACGATTGGATATAGTCGAGATAGCGGTGCCCATCTTCATCCCACAAATAAGCCCCTTGAGCTTTTTTGATGAATAATGGTTCACCACCGACGGCACCAAAGGCCCGTGCGGGGCTATTCACACCGCCCGAAATCACTTTTTTAGCACGGGCAAACGCAGCGTGAGAACGGGGTCGTTCAATCATGTTCGATGTATCTGGAAGGGGTCAGAAAAAAATATCATAGCAAACTGGGGCGATCATGGCGAAAATCACCTTCGACGATCCGGAAGAAAAATCTTAGCGACCACGGCGAAAATCACCTTCACCGGATCGATCGCGGTTCCAACTTCCCGTGGTGATACCCGGTTTGATTAGGTGGAGACTATTCAGGTTCACGATGGGGAGTTTTCGGGTGGCATCTTTGGCTTTCTCGGCCGTTTTGTAGTACTCACGGGCTTCGGTCTCGGCCCAGTTTTCGAGGTTGCGTTGTCGATCTTCATGCGAAGGGTGCGTGGACATAAAACTGGGGCCTTGCGAACCCCCTGTGGCTTTGCTCATGCGGACCCAAAATTTGCTGGCTTCGCGGGGATCGTATCCGGCTGCTGCCATGAGGATCGCACCAATCCGGTCGGCTTCGCTTTCGTTGGAACGACTAAAAGGCAACGACAAACCTAAATTGGCACCGGCCGAAAGCAGCCCCGCGATTTGCCGCGTCTGCATGGGGTCTCCACCACCAATGGCCGCCGCCGCTGAGGTGATGCCGATGTTTTTCAGTTGCTCGGTAGACATCCGTTCAACACCATGACGGGCCAACGCATGGCCAATTTCGTGCCCCATGACCACAGCGAGGCCCTCTTCGGTCTCGCACACGGGTAGAATCCCTGTGTTCACAACGACCTTTCCTCCCGGTAGGCAAAAGGCGTTCACGGTTTTATCCGCAACAACATTAAATTCCCATTCCAAGCGGAGCTTATCGGAGATATTGAGCTTTTTCCTAATATCCGGACGCGAGGCCGCCTTGGCGAGACGTTCCCCAACTCGGCGCACTACTTTCACAATCTCTTCGTTTGGAGAAACCACCGCACTTTTGGAAAGAATCTGTTGGTACGATTGTTTCCCGAGTTGAAACTCCTCTTCATAAGAGATATTCACCACTCGTTTCCGTCCGAAAGGCCCTTCTTCGCAACCTTTCATGGCAAGGAACATCACCGAAATTAACCCAATCACAAAGGGGGCTAATCGGATTGCTAGTTGCGAACGATCCATAATTCAGTTTCCTTTTGTGGTTATTTTTTGCTTCGGAATTTTTTATGAACAGCGGCTACATCCCACATGTAGTGGCCAATGGGGTGCTTATCCACCGCTTGGGTGATATGCTCAAGGCTTTTGGCGGCGTTCCCTTGGGCTTCATAATTCAGACCAATATACAAATGTGCATAGAATAAGGCTTCATTCAGGTCTTCTTTATCGAGTTTCTGTTTCTCAATGTCGGCAAATACATCTTCGGGTTTGGCTTGTCCTTGGATCATTTTGAGGATGGTCATAAAGCCCGGTCGGCGATCATTCCCAATTTTTAAGAGCTGTTGACGTGCTTTTTCCACACCTTCTATGCGTGCTAAACAGAGGTAATGCCAAAAGGCATTTTCGACATCGTCCCCGTAGACTTTTTTACCGAGTTCAAATTGTTTGGCCCCCTCCTTGTATTTCTCGGCATAGTAGTAGGAAATACCTCGGCGCCAATGGGACTCTTCCGATTTGGGATAGGCTTTAATGTAGGTATCGAAATCTTGAATCGATTCGGTAATTTTCCCTTGTTTGAAGTACTCGCCCCCGCGTCGATCGACGGCTAGAAGAAAATTGGGATTTAATTCCAGAACCTTGTTGAAATCGGCAATGGCTTTATCGGATTGCCGTTCCATTGCATAGGCTTCCCCACGAATAAACAAGGCCTGTTCATTTTTCGGATTGTCTTTGAGAATCTTGTCGGCGATCTCTTTAGCGACCTTCGATTCCCCCATTTTCAGGGCTTTTTGCGCTTCGCGAACGAGATCGGCCTCATCGGCCACGCTGATTAATCCCAACAGGAACAAGGCCAGCACGGAAATACGTTGTTGCATAACTCACCGGAGAGAGTAACGAGATAAGGAATTTCCAAACCATTCTGTCATGGTAGCGATCATGGTCATGGTGGCGATCTTAATCATGGTCATGGTACGATCTCAATTATGGGCATGGTACGATCGTAAGGATGGTGGCTATCTTATCATGAAAGCCGTAAGTCGTCACAGACGATGATTCGAGAGAGGGGGCATCGCGAGCTTTGCAATTGTTTCTCACCTATTTTTCATCTCATCTAACGTGCAATATCACCTTCGATGCGAACCTCTCTTTTGTTACAGACGATGCTTGTGATTGGCACACTTTTTCGAT
>CAZFDX010000210.1:0-6545 GCA_964518325.1 uncultured Alcaligenaceae bacterium
TCTAAACGATCGAGCCGATTGGTCATAGCCCCCGAAGAGAGGATCACACTTTTAATCAACTCGCCGGGGGTCATTTTGGTTCCCTTCCGCCGCAGGGTCGCCAAAATATCGAAAGCCCCCAACGAGAGTTTGTGCTTCTTCAACGCAACTTCGACACTTTTTTCCAAGTGCTTCGCTAAGACGAGAATGCGACCCACTAATTCCAGCGGAGAGGGGTCCAAGTCCGGACGTACCTGACGCCAGACAACATTCATGCGATCGATTCGGTCTTGTTCCATATTCCTCAAGTCGTCCCAAGTATTTTGACATCAAGAATCTTGACGTCAAGATAAATGCCCACTACAAATTCCAGAGTATTCACTAACTCCCTTGGAGATTGTAGAGATGAAAGAGATTCGGATAAACGATTTTGTGGAATATGCCATCGAACGTTCCGATTACCCCTTGGATAAAGTCCGCGAAATTCTCAAGGGGGAAAAAATTGCCGTGTTGGGCTACGGGGTTCAAGGTCGGGGGCAATCGCTCAACATGCGAGACAACGGCCTTGATGTGGTGATTGGCTTACGTCCCTCTTCGGCAGCATGGAAAACGGCCATGGAAGATGGCTACGTTCCGGGAAAGACCCTATTCCCATTGGAAGAGGCAGCCCAGCAAGGCACCGTGATTCAATATCTCCTTTCCGATGCCGGTCAAAAAGCCTTTTGGCCCACACTGAAGAACTATCTCACTGCGGGCAAGGCCCTTTATTTTTCGCATGGGTTTTCGATTGTCTTTGCCGACCAAACGGGAGTGGTCCCCCCCCCTGATGTCGATGTGATTTTAGTGGCCCCCAAAGGTTCAGGAACCACCGTTCGCCGACATTTCCTCGAAGGGCGTGGCATTAATAGTAGCTTTGCCATTCATCAAGATGCCACCGGACGGGCCCGCGAGCGTTGCTTGGCCTTGGGCATTGCGATTGGTTCGGGATACCTGTTTGAAACCACCTTCCAAAAAGAAGTGGTCAGCGATCTGACCGGAGAACGGGGAGTTCTCATGGGTGCCATCTACGGGTTATGGTTAGCTCAATATGAGGTACTTCGTGAACATGGTCACAGCCCCAGCGAAGCCTTTAACGAAACCGTTGAAGAAGCGACCCAATCGCTGTACCCATTGATTGCCGAAAAAGGGATGGATTGGATGTATGCCAATTGTTCGACGACCGCCCAACGGGGAGCTTTGGATTGGTTCAAACGCTTCCGCGATGCCGTGAAACCGACGTTTGAAAAACTGTATCAATCGGTGGCTTCAGGGGAAGAGGCGCGAATCACACTGGAAGCGAATAGCCGACCGGACTACCGCACTCAATTGGAAAAAGAATTAGCCGAGATCGCCGAAAGCGAAATGTGGAAAGCCGGTGCCCAAGTCCGCAGCCTCCGCCCCGAAAGAAGTTAACGATCGCTGCTGATTCCAAGAAATCCCCCAACCTTGGAGGAAGTAACCCGATAGGGATTCCCAAATGGGTCATAAGACCGGCCCAGAAAGGCTCAAAAATTTAAGACCTTACTTGTTTTTCTCTGGCACGAGAGAAAGTCGGATGCCAACTGTATCGAGTTCGTAATGTGGATAGGCAGGATAGCGTAAAGATGCTCGACACGATGCCGCTTCGCTAAACCAAGAACCTCCCCGTGTCACTAGAGTAGCACCCTTTTCTGGCCCTTTGGGATTGGTTGTCACATCATTATATTTTGCATACCAGTCAGAACACCATTCCCACACATTCCCAGCCATATCATAAAGTCCGAACGCATTGGGTAACTTGGAGCCAATCTTTGCTGGTTTACCAAATGTGCCTTGATCGTAGTGGGCGATATCGCCTAGTTTGTCGTTAGAATTGCCATGGTAGAATTTGGTTCGAGTCCCTGCCCGATAGGCGTATTCCCATTCCGATTCGGTCAAAAGGCGGAACTTGGCCCCCGTCGCTGACGATGCCTTTTCTGTGAATTTCATACAGTCTTCATACGATACTTTTTCTACGGGGTACAACGCAGCATCGCCTCCCTCCTTCGCAAAGTGACTGGGGTTCACACCTGTCACCGCTTGATATTGTTTTTGGGTTACCTCGTACCGACTGACCCATAATGGTTCCGTGATATTGATAATCGATTGGTTCTCATTATCACGGCGATCTGATTCCGTTTCAGGGGAACCCCGATAATACTTGCCTGGAGGAATTAAGCACATCTCTACGGTGACCGTACCATCTTTGGTCAATGGGAACGATTTAATATGGCTGGTTTCCCCGAGATACTCAGCCCAAGCCTTTTGTGCCGCGAGTACAGTTTTGGCATCGACCCCCAAAGGACCTGTGCAATCTAAACTTGGTGGTTGCTCTCCTTTTTCTAACATTTTAAAATCTGCTTCGGAATTCGCGGATTTTATCTCCACAAACTTACTTTTCAATTTATCAATTTCCTTGCTCAGCTTCGCAAGTGATTCTTGGTCGACTTTCGCTAACATTTCTTTTGAGTTTTTATCGAAGTTAGCGAGGGTTTTGTCGAAGCTCTCCGATTTCTGTTTCAATTCCTCTGCCAGAGCCTTGAGTTTTTCCATGTTCTCTTTGGCTTCTGTTACTTGTTTGGTACTACCAAGGAGTTTCTGTAAGGCATCGTGTTCGGTCTTAATGCCTTCATATTTGAGTTGCACCTGTTTTTGCATGTCTTCGTATTTGCGAAGCATCTCTTTTTGATAGGCATCGTAATCGGCTTTTAGGGTGTAATAGAGGCGGAGGCTATCGCTCAGAGATAGGCCGGCTTCGGTTGCTCCGGTCAAGCTCACAGGCGGGAAACGATGCAAAGTATAATCCACAAAAAAGCTGGTATGCTGGAAGCTAGTTTCGGTTTTTTTGGTAGCAAGCGATAACGAGGAATCATCGATTTGTATCCCTGAAAGAGTGGGAACTTTCCCTTGGAATTCTTGCATCAGTTTATCAAACGATTGTTTAATCTGATCTTTCTCGTTTTTAGTTCGCTCTGCGTTGCTCTCCATGGAACTATTGGAAACGTTTGCGGAAACGCCTACCTTGTAGCCTACTCGGCCTACCCCCACCCCCACTTGCAAAGAGCCGCTGTAACTGGAACTGGCACCTCGGCTGGTCGCGTAAAAATGGTCGCTTGCATCCTTCAGGGCTTGGAAGCGTTGGTTTTCGTCTAGTTTACTTAACCGCTTGATTTCCCCTAGCGTTGCAGAGATGTTGACTTGATTATCCAAAAGAAATGTCACTCGTTGATTATCTTTCAGTCCATCGAGTTTGGATTCTTCCAGCAGAGCTTCGACGGTTTTTTCCAAAAAGGGCATCAGTGGGGGTTCGGTCGTCCCTTGGCGAGTGGTAACAGTCACTTGCATAGATTGCGTGAGCAGAGAACGAAGCAAATTTCTCGTCTCGGCCAGCCCACTGTTCCCAAGTGGGACGATCATTTCAGGCGGTTGACTGGAAGAGGAATTGACCAGCGAACCGACCCGCTTCTGAAAATCATGGATGGCCGCACGCGCGTACTGAATTTGTGCGTCCATTTCAAGTCGTTCAAACCGAACTTTCATCGGCGCCGTGGGAAGAATACCAACGGAAGCACAAATCAAGCCCGCTTTCAGGCCCGATCGGTTTCGATTTTCCGAATCGCCACAGGGTCAAGTGTAAAGCTCAGAACGCCATCTAAGGGGCGGGCCACCGGATTAGCAATCGCAATTTCGGCCGGTGAAGCATCGTCGCCACGACCCGCACCAAAGAGAGTGAAACGAATTCCGGCGGGGTTAATGTTGGGCCGCTCGATTTTGAACTTGGTCGAACTATCCAAGCCTTGTTGATCGATTACCCGTTGACGAAGTTGCTCCACAATCGTCTTTTCGGTGTCGGGACTTTCGAGAAGATTACGGCCCGTCACTCTCAACATGACGGGCCGTTTCTCGCCTTCGGGGATCAGACGATCGTCGGGTTTCAATGGTACGGATTCCCCTTCGATGACTCTCTCGACATTGCCCGCCACCCATACCGGTAAAACGAAAATCGTTTTTCCTTGGACAGAATACTGAATGGGAACCTCAATTTTATCATCTTTGAGTTCTTTATCTTTGAAAGTGAGAGTCATTTGAAAATCTTTAATGGAAGTGGGGATTAGGATGGTAGTATCGGATTCCGGTGGTTTGTCGCTACCGGAAGGATTCTTCTCTTGGGCGAGCAAAGGTACTTTGATGCACGCCAACAAGGTCGCTATCACAAAGGGCACAAGCAACAATGTGCGCATACTATAACTCCGTAAAGAGTGAGTGGGACTCGAGATTAAAGGTTATTGAGAGTCTCCAGAATATTCGCAAAAGATCATTCTCGATTTAGGCAATCTTGGAATGACCGAAAGTAAGTAGTCCTATCATTCTAATCCAAGGAAAAGACGTTTGACAATACCATAACCCCAATTTCTCAAAAGAGATCGCCCCCCCGGCACCCCGTCCGCTGCCTCGACAGGGAGTGCCCATAGTCGTTCCCTATCAACCTCAAAAACCGCACAATAATTCCAATTTATGGGGTAATGTATCTCAATCCGGATACGATATAAGTCCCATAGAAAACGAAAACGCGGATTGGGATAAGAAAAAAGGAGGCTTGGTTTTAAAAGAATTGAATCACTATAAACAAAACTCTCAAACAGTCATGAGTTATATTGGTTATCTTTCTTAGTCTGAACCCAAGCTCCTTATTAAAATTTATTGCTCGAATTTTCCTTTATCCCGATACGCACACGTTTTGCGTTTGCTCAATGAGCCTCTTAGCAGTCGTTGGACTTGTTCAGAAAAGACCGAGTGGAGCGGGGGGATTCGATGATTCGGTTGCCTTCAGGGAAATCAGGTCAGGGGAATTAGGTGAAAATAAATGGGGAAAAACGGGGAAAAACCGGTTCGTTCTAGATGGTGTGTTCCAGAATCCATTGCAGATCGTGAATGAGGTCATCATACGATTGGTATCGATCCGCAGGATTTTTCTCTAACATGTGCAAAATCACTTCCGATAATCGCAACATATGAGGCGTTTGCACATACTCAAACGGGGGAATTGGCTGTTTTGAAACATGATCGCGGATGATTCGGTTGCTATCTTTGTGATCGAAAGGAAGCCGCCCCGTCACCATTTGGTAAAGCGTGCATCCCAAGCTGTAAATATCGGCCCGATAGTCAACCGGTTGCCGTAATGCGATTTCCGGAGCCAAATAGGCCGGCGTGCCCAGCGTCACATTCGGGTTCGCCAAGGCCGAAGTTACGAACATTTCCCCTTCGATCGAGGCCAAAGACCAATCGATTAATTGAATCGCCCCGTTTGGTCGAACCAATATGTTAGAAGGTTTCACATCGCGATGGACAATCCCAAAATTCCGATGGGCATATTGCAACGGGGCAATGATCCGCAAGGCCAATCGAATACATTGCCGCGGCGAAAGCTGCCCCCCATGATTCATCAGCATCCGATTCAGGTCCACACTGGGAATCAAATCGGTTGCCAAGTAACTCGGCACATGATTTCCTGCCTCTCGATAATCCCACAGACGAGGAATATCTTGATGGGTCAGCATTTTGAGAATTTGATACTCATTGTGGAGATGATTCTCCAACGCCAAGCGATGGATCGATTGCGTGGGCTGAATCATTTTGACTGCCACATCAACGCCAATATCCCAAAGCACGCCGCGATAGACTACCATGTTCGGGCTATGACTAATCAAGGCCGATAATTTCGTTCGTCCCAGAAAGGAGCCGGGTGGGGGTAAATCCTCGATGTTCCGAGGGTTGACCTCTTCCAGATCGATCTCCGAAACGGTGCTTTTCGATGACAAGGCCACCGTCGAGGTCGGATCGTCCGCATTGACGATCTGGAGAATCTCGGAATCTTCCGATGTTGGTTGCAAAGGATTCACTTTCTACTCCATGTGCAGATCAATGCATGTACATATAACAAAGAGAACATATCTGCACTTGTGGATATGTGGGTCAACTTTTCCCAATAGATAATTTCGATCTAGCTTGTAAAACCGCTAAGTTACGAATAATATCGCTAATTTAGCTAAATCATTGAAATGATAATCCCTTTTTAGCCCTTGTAAAATCTCCAAAACACCTATTTTCTCAGGTCAATTGTGCCTCATGCTGCATATTAATTCCCATTCCTATAACACTTAAAATCTACTTAACTTTAACATCCCAACTTTACCCTTTTTTACTCACAATCAAAAAACTAATCTTGACCAACACAATTGATTCATCCGATATAACCGGAATAAACTTTTTGAGGATTGACCTATGCTTCGATGCCTGCTGTTAAGCCTGATTTTCTTGGGCATAGGGGGGGCTTCGTCTTTTGGTACTCCCCCACGTTTCCAATTCAAAAAAGGGGATACTCTCAGCTATAAGGTCGTTCAGGTCACCACCACGGAGGAAAACTTCCCCGACGAGAAAGGCAAACTCGAAGAAGTGAAACACTCCACCAAGGCCGAAATTATCCGAAAATGGCGGGTTCTGGATGTGGA
>CAZFDX010000211.1:0-4581 GCA_964518325.1 uncultured Alcaligenaceae bacterium
AACAAGGAGTCATCATGTCCGGTTAGAGTGCCGTGCTCGTAGGGTTCTTGTTGTGTTTACCTGCTCAGACCGAAGAAAAACCGGCCCTGATGGAGCTTCCCAAAACACCGGAACAATTGGCCAAACAACGCGTCGAAAATCTCCTGCGTGAAGCCCGTACCCTTTATGCTTTGGGCATCCGCAACACTCGGGAAGATAAACTTCTCCAAGCGATCAAACTTTTAGAGACTGCCCGAAAGTTCGATCCCGAATCGGCTGAAATTGTGCGGGCTTTATACCCGTTGTACGAGGTCTTGGATCGATCGGAAGAAGCTCTGGAATTAGCCGAACTCGTATTAGATCGTGAACCTACCGATATTTCGACGGTACTCGATCATGCTCGCATGGCCATTCGGTCCGAGCAACACCATCGCGCTTTGCAGCGCTTGCGACGGGCTTCCGAAGCCAAGGTCCTGCAAGAAAAGCCCGAATTGGCCTATAAAGTTCTCACCCAAATTGCGAAGATCGAACTGCAGCAGCAACTCTGGCGGGACCTCATTTCCACACTTCAGCAAATCACCCAACTTTTGGCCCAATCTCGTAAAGCATTACTCATGGCCGATGTCGTTCGCGTGGAGGATTATGAGATTCTCCAAGGGGGATACCACGAACAACTCGGTGCTACTTATCTGAAATTGGGGAATTCCCTCACAGCCTTGGCGCAGTTCAAAAAGGCCAACGAATTTTATGCCAAAATTCCCGATCCGAAGGTGCGGGCGCAAACCGGCAAAATCCATTGGTACATGTGCGAAATTTACTTCGAGCGGAACGATCCCAAAAATGCCATGGAAAGTGTACACTGTGATTTGCAGCAAAAACCCGTTGAAATCGCCCCCTACGAAAGAAAAATCCAACTTCTCAAAACGCTCGGCCGCGATCGAGAAATTCTCCCCTATTTGAAAAAGGTCAGCGAATCCTTTCCGGAACGCCTGCCCTTGCGCCTGTTGTATGCTGCTCAGTTGAGTCAAACGGCACCATTGCGAAAAGAGGCCGAAGATTATTACTTCAAATTACTCGAAGTCCATCTCAAACCCGAGGTCTATCAAGGCCTGTTTCGTTTGTATCAACTCGATGATCGAATGACACGCATCATTGATATGGTGGACGATGTCGAAAAATCTTTGCAAGAGGAAACACTTAAACCGCAGAATCGGGATCGACTGCAGCTGCAACAAAGGGCCATTCGATTAGCCCTGCGGAATGATAAAGAATTAGTGGCTGCCCTGTTGCCCGTGTGTCTTCAGGAATTGAATCAGAAGGAGAAAGAAAGAAAAATACACACATGGTATTTCTTGGCGTATCTTGCCCAAAAAACGAAGCAATTAGACAAGGCAGAAACCTTGTTCCGAACGTGTTTGCGAGAAGCTCCCGCTCATTTGGAATATCAGGTCTACGGGGGACTGCTCGAAGTTCTTTGGGCCCGTCGCAAACCCTTGGAAGTGGAGAAGGTCTGTCGAGCTGCGTTAGATGGTCCCCGACCTGCCCGCGCTACTTTTCCCGGCTTATTCCATCGGAATATCGCCCGAGTCTTAGCGGAACGGGGCGATCTCGAAGGAGCCATCAAGGAGATCACTAAGGCCATCGATATTTCCGCAGAGGATACCAAAGTCAATGCTCTTACGATTCGGGCGCAATACTATGCTCAACTGGGGAAACGTGAAAAAGCCGTCAGCGAATGCGAAGCAATTCTAAAAGAATTCAAAGACCCCAAGCATCAACGGGCTGCCCGCTTGACCTTGGCTAACGTCTATTCCCAAATCGGTCAGCCCGATCAAGCCGAGGCTCAACTTCGTTTGTTGTTGGAGATCAACCCAGACGATTCTTTAGCCCTGAATAATCTCGGTTATCAACTCGCCGATTCGGGAAAACGCCTCGAAGAAGCCGAAAGGCTTTTACGACGGGCCATTGCCATCGAACGAGCTGCCCTAAAGGATATCGAAGAAGATGATGTCTCGGCATCGACCCTTGATAGTTTAGGTTGGGTCTTATTCCGAAGGGGAAAATACGAAGAAGCCCGCGAATACATCGAAAAAGCCGTCCTCATTTCGGATGGGCAAGATGATGCAATTTTGCTGGATCATCTCGGCGATGTCTATGTGAAACTGGGATTCATCGAGAAAGCCCTAAACACATGGCAAAAAGCCTTGAGGCAAATCGAATTCGATCCCCGACCCAAAAAAGAAGATCGCAAAACGCAACTAGAGAAGAAAATTCGTGCCCTGTCACGGTAATTCCCGACGATTACCCCACTCATCAGCAATTCGGAGGAATCGGCACGGACCTAACTTGATTCGATGCCGTATGCACTTGCTTCAGCTATACACTAACCCCACGACGTGATTCAGGAATTTCGAGCTGCTCTGTTGCTGCGAACCTCTTTGCGGTTTCGTGCCACTTTGTTGCTCCGAACGTCTTTGGAGTTCCATGCGACTCAGGAGTTCCGAATAATACTTGAAGGGGGATGCCATGCTACGGTTGATTGTGTTTTTTTGCGCCATGAATGGGTTGGTGTTTGGCGCCCATGTTGCGTCCGCTGCTGAAATCAACGCAAACAAGTTGAAAGAAATCGATACCATTGTCGAGGCTGCGATCCAGCGCGGGGATTGTCCCGGTGCGGTCGTGGGGGTCGTACACGACGACAAAATGGTTTACCGCAAAGCCTTTGGCAACCGTGCGCTCAAACCCAAAGAAATCGCGATGACGACCGACACGATCTTCGACTTGGCATCTCTCACCAAACCCATCGCAACCGCTACCTCCATTCTGCTGCTCATTGAAAAAGGTAAACTCAAGCCGGATGACTTGGTGAGTCAACATTGGCCCGAGTTCAAAAGTAACGGCAAAGACAAGGTCACCATCGAACATTTGCTCTTGCACACTTCGGGACTCACAGCCGATAACGCGATAGGAGATTACGCCGAAGGGAAAGCGAAAGCGATGGAACGCATCGCAGGACTGAAGCTCGAAGCGGCACCGGGCACACGATTCCAATATAGCGATGTCGGCTACATTGTGTTGGGGGAATTGATTGAACGTATCGGGGGCATGCCGATCGACCAATTCGCCAAGAAACATATCTTCGACCCCCTGAAGATGCGCGATACGGGATTCACTCCCCCCGAGTCACTGAAACCGCGAATTGCCCCAACCGGTTTACGTTCTGGCAAAATCATCCTTGGTGAAGTTCACGATCCGCGTGCTTACAAACTCGACAGCATCGCGGGGCATGCGGGTTTGTTCTCCACCGTCGATGATCTCGCATGCTATTGCCGCATGTTGCTTCGTGGCGGCGAACTCGATGAAACTCGCATACTGGAAGCAAAAACTGTGAAAGCCTTCACCGCACCACACGCGGTTCCTCTGCTTGCCAAAGATAAGACCACGACGAAAGGCCTTCGCTCGTGGGGTTGGGATGTGGACACGCCCTATTCGGGGCAACGGGGGGATTTGTTCCTACGCGGGGAAGGTTACGGTCATACGGGTTTCACCGGCACAAGCATTTGGATCGACCCAAGTACAAAAACCGCGATCATTCTGCTCACCAACCGCGTCCATCCTGAAGATAAGGGTAACGTCTCACGATTACGCCGCGAACTCGGCACCATTGTTGCCGCTGCCGTTGGGAAATGACTTTTTTCCTAGCAACAAGGTAGCGATGCGATCAAACGCGAATGATGCGTGCCCTTTACCGCGAACAATCTTACAGCGAATTTATATTCTGGGCGATGGAACTCGGTGGAGCGAGTTTCTTCCATTTCCAGCATGGAAAAGGCAAACAAATTCGCTCCGTTCAGCCGCTGGCCGATTCCGAGGGTTTAGAAATTTCAATCACCAGTTGCCGAGCCAATTTATAGGCATTGCGGATCATATTCACGCGAACTTCCATTTGCCCATCGGTAAAAAGTTTACCATGCTCGGCCTTGGGTAAGCCCGCTAACTCCAAGGTTAAAGGGAGAAGGGACATGAACTCTTTCATCTTGGCTTGTTGACGTTCGTCAGACATAAAAGGTCCTCCTAATGGATACTATAACGAACCCTTTGTGGAAGGGATACCCGTGCGCCGCGGATCGAACTCGGTGGCTTGGCGAAGGGCAATCGCAGCTGCTTTGAAAATCGCTTCGATCAGGTGATGGGTATTTTTTCCGTGATGCACCACCACATGAAAGTTCATCAAAGCCGTGGCTGCCACCGCACGCCAAAACTCCTCCGCGAGTGAGGAATGAAAAATCCCCAATGTTTCGTTTGCCAACTCGGCTCGCCAAACCACGAATGGCCTACCCGATAAATCCACTGCCACCGTCACCAAAGTTTCATCCATCGGTAATGTGGCCGAGCCGTATCGTCGAATGCCCGATTTATCTCCCAATGCCCCTGCCAAGGCTTTACCTAGGCAGATGCCCACATCCTCAACCGTATGATGGGAATCGATATGCAAATCCCCTGTACATTTTACTTGCAAATCGAATACTCCATGTCGAGCCAAATGGGTCAGCATATGGTCGAAAAAACCTACCCCCGTGCTGAGTTCATGTTGACCTGTCC
>CAZFDX010000212.1:0-5649 GCA_964518325.1 uncultured Alcaligenaceae bacterium
TCTTCAGGTTTTACGATCCATATTCCATGATCCGGCCCCGTTCCTTTGAGGAGGGGGGTCACATCTTCCGTACCGAGAAAGGGCATCAATTTCGAGATCATTTCTTCTTTGAGTTTCTGGGCATCTTTGTCATCGAAAAAGCTCTCAATCACTGCAAAAAGCTGTTGCGGAGGAACCCGCAACGCCATGGCAAACAGAGCATCCTTGGGGATCACACTCCAGAGTTCCGAAGGTTCCGAGATACCTCGAAGCAAGGCCAAAGTTTTTTCGGGCAGACGATTGAGGTCTGCTCGAACCTTGACCGATAGTTGGAACTGGGGCAGAAAATCCAACCCAAAACCCAAGGATTCGATCGCTTGCCAGTGGGCAATGAATTGTTTCAAAAAGACTTTTTCACTTCCCTTGGCCAATTTCAATTGTGTTTCAAAATCATCGTCAAAGGCACGGGGATTCAGCCAAAATCCGACCAAGGATTGACCGATTCCTAGCTTCTCGTATTCTTGGGCAATGCGATTGACTTTTTTGGGGTTCTCGAAACGCGATAAGGCCTCTTCCACTAAGGGAAGTTTGGCAGAAAAGGCAAAAATGTTCTTGTGCAGAAAGTAATATTCGTTGGTGCCGTTGGTTAGTTCTCGTCGGAAAATCCCCTTTTCTTTGTGGACGTTGCGGAGTTCGTTCCCCTCTTTCTGCGCTTGGTTGATTTTGTCGATGAGTTGAGCGAGAAGTTTT
This sequence comes from uncultured Alcaligenaceae bacterium, assembly GCA_964518325.1. Taxonomy (GTDB): domain Bacteria; phylum Planctomycetota; class Planctomycetia; order Gemmatales; family Gemmataceae; genus SKW135. The sequence continues at coordinate 730 of CAZFDX010000212.1, forward strand.
TCATCGCGTGCATGGACCAGAACAATTCCATCCTCGTCCTCGGGTTTATTGGGAGGCCCTTGTTTGAAGGCAAGGACAACAGAATCCCCAATGAGGTCTTCTATCAATTGTTTGGGTGTTATCCCAAGAGGTTTGAGAATATCGTCCTGAAGGGCTTGGATCATTTTGAGGTCATCGGGGTTAGCGATTTTTTTCAAAATGGTGTCAATGCCCCCTGCCTTCGAGACATTCTCCCTAAGGTCTTGCAGGGTCACACAAAAGGTGACATCATCCGAAACCAAAGAAAGTAATTTGGTTGTTTGAGGATTCGGAGAAAGAGGAGGTTCGGCCCCCTGAGCAGAAACAATGGCGAGGAGGGTGACACTAACCCCAAGAATAAAACGCTGCATAATCATTTGGAAATTATTTAGGGGGGGCACTCGGTCGGGGGTTGAAAAATTCCAAGGCACGTCGGGCCGTTCCTGTAAAAGGCTCGATCGCTCGATTCATACCGTTTTTGGCCTCAGCCAAGGTATCGGGATTGGCATCCTCTTCCCCTTCTTTTTTCGGGGTCATCGCAGCGAGCAGATCGGCTTGTCTTTGGGTGCGTTCCAATCGATTTTTCGCCACATTCAGAAAAAGCCCCCGTGTTTCGCGAGCCTTCTCTCCTAGGGGTTTCGGCTGCGGGGTATTCGCTTCTTGGGGAAGAGAAAGTTTTGCCAATTGGGTTGGAGGAATCGGCGAACGTTTCACCTGCGTGGTCAGAACTAGATTAAAAGTAAACCAGCCCAGAAACAAGGATAGGGCCATTCCCACGGCAGCGAATGCCCCCCACGAGTATCGAGAGTAACGACGAGAAGAAGAACGTGTATTGACAAAACGGGGAGACTCTTGTTCCACCCGAGCGAGAACCTTGTTGGTGAAATCCGGACTAGGTCGAGGTGGCGGGAAATTCTGAAGCCCTGCTTGAAGAACTTTCGCGGTCCGTAATAGTGTGCGACATTGCTGACAAGTCAGGCGATGTTGCAGCAATTGTGGGGTATCCCAATTCGATTCCCCATCAAGAAACCTTTGAATCCGCCGAGCGTTTTCGGCACACTCGGGCGATAGGTTCGGTTCCGGTGAAGGGTTAAACTCATTCATGGCGAGTATCAAACTTATCCCAGTGGGATGGTCTATTTATTCGGTTTGGAGGGTATTCGATTCCGCAGATTCATCTTTCGGAACCATCCCTCGATTTTGTAAATACGATAGTATCTCGGTTCGGGCACGATGAAGCCAAGTTTTGATCGTTCCGACTGGACGATCAAAAACCTCGGCAATTTCATCGTAAGAACAGCCTTGTTCATGAAACATTGTAAAAACCCCCCGATAATCTGGGCGAAGCAGATCGAGGGCTTTCTGAATTTCATCGACCAATTCCCGTGAATCATCCTCGATCAAACGGGCAGGCGTTTCGTGCAGGAAATCGACGGGTTCGGGTCGTTTGGGTCGGTTGGCCAACCAAGTTCGGCAACGATTCACCGCAATCCGTGAAATCCATGGGCGCAAGGGGCGGTTCGAGTCCCAACTTTTGAGACTGCGAAAGACCCTGACAAAGACCTCCTGAGAAATATCTTCGGCATCGTGCGGGCTACCGACATAACGCACACAAAGGCCGAACACTTCCCTTTGGAAACGAGAAACCAGTTCCCGCATCGCAGAGGAGTCCCCTTGCAGAATCCTACGGACTAGAATAGCGTCCTCGGACACGATTTCCTCATGAACAATCTGATATACCTGAACTCGATCAGTCAAGTTTCAGAAAGTGTTCTTCGTTTCTTCAGGAAGTTTATTTTTCCTAGTCGGGTTATTTTACATAAATCTTGAGGAGGTGCGAAGTCTCCAGAGGAATCGCCCGACACCCCACACCGATATGAACGATTGCCTTGGCAGGAAAGCTAGGCTCCGATGAGAATGTTGCTCGAAGCTCGGCCATGCAAACGGTAGACGACAGATCATCCTTTGAGGTCCAACGTCCAACAGCATCCATATCCGTTGAAATCCCAAAACAGCGCGTTGGTTCAGATCGCACATGTCTCGGATAAACCTTAAGTAGTCGGGCAATCGACAATCCGACAATCCATCAATCAGACGATCCATTTAATCTGAAATTTTAGTCTCGGGAGTGTTGATACCCTGTATTGCTCTCGATAGACTCTCCAGACTAGCCCTTGGGAAAACCGACCTACAAAAGGTCCACGAAATTGGATTGCGAATGCGAGTACTCATCTCAGAAGAACAAATTCGGCAACGAGTCGATCTCGTTGCGTCCGAAATTCGTCAGACTTATGGACATGAACCGGTAACGATTATCGGTGTTTTGACAGGGTGTTTGGTTTTTCTGGCCGACTTAATACGGAGGCTGGACCTACCCATCCGGATTATTCTGGTTCAGGCATCGAGTTACCGAGGGGCAACCACAACAGGAAGCCAACTAGCCGTTAACGATGATGTGCTTGGAGACCTTAAAGGTCGGCATATTTTGATTGTTGAGGATATTCTGGATACGGGAAAAACTTTAAGGCACATGGTCAATCTCATCCAAGCCCGTGAGGTCGCCAGTGTGAGGATCGCAGTGTTGATGCGAAAACTGGGGCGGCAAATCATTGAGATTGAACCCGACTTTGTCTGTTTCCGCATCCCCGATGAATTTGTGGTCGGATATGGATTAGACTACAACGATGAATTTCGGAACCTTCCCTACATTGCTATCTACGAGGGCCAGAAGTGAGCATGGCTCCGATGTTTGTGACCCGTGATCTCGCCTACACAGGGACGAATTTGGGGTTAAAATTTCTCCTCGAACAACTCCCCTACCCTGCTCATGTTGTTCCTCTTTGCGGACCCGTTCGCGTTCCGATTTCGGGAGTCGAGGTTCATCAACCGCATCATGAACGATGGAATTGGTTCCGTGACCTTTGGCCTTTACGACAACAGCTTCAACATCATTCAGGGCCGATCATCGTTTGGGGTCGGCAGGCCCTTTCGATTTTTGGTTGGATGCTGAGATTCGGAATAGGGAATTCTCCCATCCTTGCCTATTGGGATGCCACCACGCTACCGAGTTGGACAGAGAAACTATTGCTTCGGAAATGCACCCAGATTATTACACCCCATGAGGCAATGGTGGAATCTCTTCGACCCATTCGCTCCGTCGTTTTAGTCGATCCTCCCCCACCGGCATTAGTTTCTCGTCCTCACTCTCCAACAGGTTCATTAGGGCTGAAATGCGTTTGGCTGGGGGAACTAGATACGCCTCGGATCACTCGTGAAGCGGTATGGACTTTCGGGGTCTATTCCTACACCAACCCACATTCGACCCTGACCATTGTCGGTGAAGGGGACGATCGGGAATCGAACCGCCAATTCGATGATGCGATTCTAGGGATTGAAAACCAGCAAGTTCGCTTTGAATCCTTGGATTATCTGAACAAGCATTCGCTGAGTGATTTTGATCTCATCCAAATCACACCAATCGAAGAAGACCCTACTTCCTTGGTCCTCTTGGCGATGTCGCACGGGTTGGGGATATTGGCACCGAGAACCCCCTTCACAGAAAGGTTCATCCAGCACCGCGAGAACGGAATGCTCTACACCCGAGGAGATATTCACGAGGCGGGGAGACTTTTATTAGAGTTAGATCAAAACAGATCGCTTTTGGAAAAAATTCGCTTTCAAGCTCAGGCCCTAGCCCAAGCGATCTTGAACCAGTATTCCGCAGCTGGCCTTTCTCGTTGGCAAAAATTACTTGGGATTCATGAAAGCATGACAACCGCTTGAACCGTTTGGTCATCTTATTGCAGAGAATTCGTCATCGTTCCACAGAGATTGTCGCAAGAATCGTTCAACAATGATCCCTATCGCCACGTTGTCGGGATTTTCGAGCGAATCGCAATAAATAGATGATCGTCATTTCTCAACACTTGCCAATTCTTCTCGATGGCTAATTGTTTCGCGAGGGGGGTTTTCGGGGTCAAAATCACCAAGCTGATCTGATAGCGTTCGAGTAAATCCCACCAAGAGGGTCCAAGGTCCCGCAGAGCTTTGTACTCGTCCCAAGTGACCTTCTCATAGGTATAAGCATGAGAATGAATCACGACATGATTCGGCACCTCTAAAACCGACATTAAGAAATCGGCTTGGGCCGGTGTGGCAAGGATTTCCCCTGTGAAGGACTGATTGGGATAATGGGCGAGAAGATTGTTCCATTCCGGAAAGAATTCGTTCTCGGGATTTTGTTTCAGAATGGTCCCGATTGAAATCGGGGTATCGGCCGTCACCAGATCAGAAATCGAAGCCTGATTCAACAAGGCACGGATCGCGGGAGAAGTGGCCAAGGCAAGCACCGGCAGAATGAGATAAGCAATTTTCCCGAGTGCTGAGGGGGGTTTCTCAAGGGATTGGAGAGGCCTTCTCATCCCTGAGGAGAGGTAGGTCGCCATCCACGAAGCGATCACCACAAACCAAACAAATGCCTTCTGATGAATCAACGCCCAAACAAAGAAAATGACCAACAGAATCAGATATTTCGGCGGGAGAGTACACCGGCTCAACAAAAATAAGAGAATCAAAAACGCCATAAACGCCATGAGTATCCAACAATTCGCCGAGGGCTGACTAAAATCGTAGGGTTGCCAAAAAGAGAAATCCGGAATGTTTTCACCACGGGGATAATTCAGGGCCAATTTCAGGACTCCGAAACCATTCGGATTAAATTGGGTCAAATACGCACTCACCAAAAGAATCACCAAGGTCAAAATGAGATTTCTGAGGATACGGGATAAATCGGTCTTATCCCCCCCCCCGTTCCGGAAGTATTGATAAAGCTCAACGATTCGAGCCAGAAAAAGCCCGAATGACAAGGCAATGCCGACCCAAAAGCCGCCATCGGCGTTCACC
>CAZFDX010000213.1:0-10964 GCA_964518325.1 uncultured Alcaligenaceae bacterium
ACCCAATAGAGCGCAACGGCCAACCCGAGAGCAATCATCGCGAGAACGAGAGAAACGCTCGGCCAAAGCCATCGATTCACGGGTTTCACCGAGGCTTGCCCCATGAGGAAAAGCACTTGGTCGCGTTGACTCGTCGTGGGAACCAAAGCCTGTAGTTTTTTTTCAAACTCTTGCATATTCATTCATGGGTTAATGTTTCTGGGAAATCGGTGGCGCTGATTCTAATGCTTGTCTCAATGAGGAAATGCCATTGGTGTAACGACGCCAATGGGTCGCGGCGGAGCCCCCTAGAGCTTGGGCAATCTCCTCGAAGGTCATTCCCCCCCATAAGTGAGCAATAATCACTTCTCGTTGTTCCTCGGGCAACTGCTGAAGGGCCTGTTCCGCAGACTGAGCATCGAGTGCGAATCCCTCTTGTGGTTTCTCAAACCACTCGCGACGTTCTGCCGATTGACCTTCGTGTTTCTGACGACGCTGCTCAGCTCGACGCTGACTGATCGCCCGATTGCGTGTCGCACGGAATAACCAACCCGCAGGATTCGCCGGCAAAGTCGATTGTTGACACAACGAAACAAACACTTCTTGCACCACATCTTCTGCCGCCAAACAAAATTGTCTGGCATACAGCGTTAGGGCTGCCTGATAGCGATCCAACAGATAAGTCGCATCGTTTGCGTTCATCAAAAAGGTGACGCCTGAGATGTCAAGCTGTTTCAGAAATTTTTGTGGTCGGATTCTTTCATCAAAAGATGATGAATCTTAGGTCATTTCGTATCATATCTGTATGGCCAGTGCAGAAAAATATCTTCGACCGCAGGTCATCGCCACGGTGGGGCGACTCGACCTTCGAGCCAAATTCATCGTGGAAGGTTTTCTCTCTGGTTTGCATGCCAGCCCCTTTCAAGGTTTTTCCGTCGAGTTTTCAGAACATCGGAAATATACCCCCGGCGATGATCTCAAGGACCTCGATTGGAACGTCTACGCCAAAACCGATCGCTATTATGTTAAAAAGTTTCAAGCAGAAACCAACGTCACGGGTTATCTGGTCATGGACCTGAGCGCTTCGATGGATTGGTCCGGTGCGGAGGAAATGACCAAAGCGAAAATCGGTGGGGTAAAAAACCTTCCGGGTACCGGTGAGACTCCTGAACGATTGACGAAGTTCGAGTATTGCATTTGTCTGGCCGCTGCCTTGGGGTATCTGATGATCCATCAGCAAGACCCAGTAGGGTTAGTCACCTGTGATACCAAAATTCGGAACATTCTTCCACCTGCCAGCAAACGAACCCAATTGGGTAACATCCTCGCACTGCTCGCAGGACTGAAACCGACCGGTCAAACCGACTTGGCTGCGTCGCTCCATCAATTAGCCTCTTTGATTCGCACCAAAAGTCTGGTCATGATCTTCAGCGATCTCTTGACCGATCCAGAACCTCTTTTGAAAAGTTTGTACCATCTCCGCCACCGTGGAAATGAGATCATTTTGTTTCATGTGCTGGATGAGGCCGAAGTTGAGTTCCCATTTGAAGGGTTAATTGAGTTTGTTGACAGCGAGTCCACCGAAGAGTTACAACTCGATGCTCGCGGAATGAAGGAGGATTACCTCAACAGCTTGAAAGAGTTTATCCAAAAATATAAGGAAGAAACCACCAAAGCCAACATCGATTATGTCCCGCTCCATACGGGGATTAGTTTCGATAAGGCATTGATTGAATATCTCATTTCACGAACGCGACGATTTTAAGCGAATCGATTCCCCGAAGGATTGCTATTTCCAAAGGGAACTGCATTTCTTATAATCACCCTATCACTGGACGCTTAGCTCAGCGGTAGAGCATTCCCTTTACACGGGACAGGTCACAGGTTCAATCCCTGTAGCGTCCATTCTTTATCACACGAGCCAATCACTTCATCAATCAATATCCCAAACGACAATTTTGCCGGACCGACCTGCTGCCGCTGCTGATAGACCATCGGGCGAATAGGCAACATCCATCACATCGCCAATCCGCCAAGCAAATTCGTTTTTGATCTGTTTGCTCGGAAAATGGAAGACCCGAACAATTTTGTCATTTCCCCCTGCAATTAGGTGTTGGCCATCGGGTGACCAAGCGACCGTTTGATAGAATCGATCGGGGATACTGTGATGCAAAACCGGTTCCCGCTGAAAAAGTCGAAAAACATACAGGTCTTTTCGCACGACTACGGCGATATGTTGGGCATCGGGTGAAAATTTCAAGCAAGTCGGTGTCGAAGGAAGCACATTATTAAAAACCCAAGTGGGTTGAAGTGTGGTACTCGATGCCACAAAGAAACCCCGGTATTCTGTACCCGCAGTCAGTAACCCTTTGCTGGAAATATCAATCGTCGAACAAGCCCGAAATGGTAAGGCGATATCGGGAATTTGTTCCCAAGAATTCGGTTTAAAGCCCGCCAACGTCGGGGTACCATACATCGATTCACTCACCCGCCAGAAATTCCCGTTGGAAGGGTCGAAAGTGACTTTACCCCCCCGAAACTCCGGCAAAATCCGCAAATGGTTCCCATTCCGAATATCCCGAATAATCGCATGAGCGGACCAATGAGGGCCCGTAGCTACAAATCGTCCATCGGGCGAGATTGCAATGCTCCCATGCACCAATCGAGTGTGGCGACGCCAAACGGTTTCGTTTGTGGTGAGATCGGTTAAGACGGTTGTACCGTCGAGCGAGCACGATGCGATCCGCCCCCCCTCGGGAGTAAAAGCCAGAGCGTAACAGGTTTGCGTCCCATGCGGACGATAGATACGCATGTTGCGTGGCCTTCAAAAGGGGTTAGAGGAGTGATTTCAAATTATTATACCTTGCAAACCTATCACCCGTCTAGGAGAGTTTTTGAGTTTTTTCTTGCAAATCATTATCCGACAAAGACTTACATGAAAAACCTAAGCTAATCTCGTTCCCCTACTCGTTACAGGATTGAGTTTCGGTCCGAGCGATCTTCCTTTTAGGATGGAATGCGTTAGGATGGGATGAGTTGCATTAAGAATACATGAGGTAACGGAGATGATTTCTACAAGGGATTGCGCAAATGGGCGAGGATTGACGATGGCGACGAGAGAGGGCGATCTCGAACAACCTGATTCCCCGACTGGGCACTACTCTTCCAAGAGTTTTTTGAACTCCATTTGGATGGCCGAGGTATTCCCTAAGCCAGCAAATAGGGTTTTGCCATCCGCAGAGAATGTCAGGGACTGAATCGCGGCATCGAACTGACGCACCACCTGCAATCGTCCACTCAGAACATCCCAAATCCGGATCGTGCAATCATCGCTGCCACTGATGATGTAGCTGCCATCTTTCGAGAAGGTCACGGCGTTAATTCGATCTTGATGCCCTGGCAAATTGAAGACCTGTTCGGCCCCATCCTCTAGATTCCAGACCAAAAGAGTGTGTTGATTATCTTGGTAGGCCCCTGCGACTAAATAAACCCCGACATGATCGAAGGCCAAACTGGTGACCCCTGCAGAGAGCGTGAGATACTTATCTTTCGCTTCTAAATCCCAGATGCACAACGAGCCATTCGTTCCACTGGTCCCTAGGAAATCGATTCCCCCCACGGCAAGGTATTTGCCATTGGGGTGATAGGCCATTGCTTCCAATGTGCTGGCATCGGCCGCTTCGGGGATAACCAGTATAGCCTCGGGTGTGCCGACCTCCCAAATCCAGACTAAACCATCGCTTTGGCTGGCGGTCGCAATCTGCTTGCCATTGGGAGAGAAGACCGGCGAGCCGATCGGCCCTTTTGTGTGTTCCAGTTTTTGAATCAGCTTTTGGGTCGAAACATCCCAAACTTGGGCAATCGGTGTCGGTCCCGTTGAAACAATCGTTTTTCCATCGGGGCTGGCGGCCACCGAATAAACCGTGGGGTTTTCTTGTGGTTTCCAAATCGTGGTGCTGTTCCCGATTTGATAGGCCAACAGAGAACTCGTTGAGGTGCTGAATAGCAAATCCCCCGCCAGTGCAATGGAGTGGCGATGGGCAGGATTGGGACCGGCCACTAATTTACCGGCTTCGGTATCCCAAATGTGAACAACCCGATCGGCCCCTGCACTGGCGAGACGTTTTCCATCTCGGGAAAACGACAAGGAGCGAATCTCATCGTTATGTCCACGCAGGATACAGCGGGCTTTCCCACGTCGCGGGTCGCTCCAAATATGGATTGCAAAATCGGAATCGGCACAAGCCAAGGAACCATCGGGAGCGAATGCCAAAGCATTGACCTGATCCGAGTGAGCATTCAATAGCATCAACGGTTCCGAACGAGAGGGTTCCCAAACCCGAGCGGTTGTGTCCCACCCTGCAGTAATGAAAAATTCCCCGTTCGGACTCCACAGCAATGCGGGGATACGATCGGTATGCCCATGCCATTCTTGTTTCTTGGCAAAGGTCTTAACGTCCCAAAGTCGGACCATGTGATCTTCGCCCGCCGAGGTGATCCCCGTTGCATCTGGTGTAAAGGCCAAACTCGAAACGCCAATCTCATGGGCTTGGAATTGCCCGATGAGCTTTAATCCCTCGACTTCCCACAGGCGGATGACACCTTCATCATCGCCGCTAGCGAGTAAGTGCCCATCCTGCGAGAAAGCAAAGCAGGTCACCCAAGCCTCTCCCGTTTGTCGGCGGGCTTTCAAGCGTCCTTTCGCCACATCCCACAAAGCCACATCGGTGGTTCCCGAAGCCAAGCGAGTGGCATCGGGGCTAAAGGTCCAGCAATCTTCCAAATCGCTCAGAAAATGGCGTTGCAGCAACCGTCCATCGAGATTCCATTGTCGAACCAAGCCCGCCTCTTCGATCGTCCAAAGGGTGTTATCATCCCCAAAAGCTAACGAATAAACTTCGCTTTCGGTATGAAACAAAGGTTCGCCATACACTCGATCGACGAAAGAGGGTGTGGGTCGATCTTCGGTAACAATCAACTGTAATAGATTGGACGGAGAGTTCATAGGTTGCTATTCGGGTTGGATAGTTGTATTGGTATCATCGCTTAATTCATTATTTCGCTACGATACTCGGTTTTGTCGCTTCTGGGAAGGACTTATCTAGTTTAGGTCATAAATTTTTAGGAAAGTCATTTTTTCTTACATCAAAAATGAGATTGAAATTTCCTTTATGGGATTAGAATTCGATTTTATTGGCCGAATCCGTGAAAAAACCTTGCCAAACCCGTTGGTTTTGCTCGGTCCGGGTGACGATACTGCCCTCCTACAATCGATACAATCGGAAATTCTTATCACTACCGATATGCTCTTAGAAGGGAGTTGTTTTCTGCTCGATGAGGCCGGCCCCTTCCGCGTTGGGCAAAAAGCCATGAACGTGAATCTTTCGGATATTGCCGCCATGGCTGGGATTCCTTTGGCTGCCGTGGTGAGCGTGGGATTCACTCAAGGGAGCCGCCCCGAACTGGCAGAGCAATTGGATGCGGGACTTCGTCAGGCCGCGAACAAATTCGATGTTTGTTTAGTCGGGGGGGACACCAATTCTTGGAAAGGCCCGTTGTGCATTTCGGTCACTTTATTGGGTAAGGTGGACCAATACGCTGTGACCCGAAAAGGAGCCGAAAAAGGCGATTGGATTTTTGTGACGGGGGCACTCGGCGGAAGCATTTTGAGACATCATTTGGATTTTGTGCCTCGGGTGCGGGAAGCTCAAATCCTTGCCCGCACCGTGAAACTCAAATCGATGATCGATATTTCGGATGGTCTTGCGAAAGATTTATGGCACATCTGTGAGGAAAGTCAGGTCGGGGCAATTCTTCAGGCAGATTCGATCCCTATCTCCGCAGATGCCTACGAACTGGCTCAGAAATCGCAGCAAACCCCTTTGTATCATGCTCTGCATGATGGAGAAGATTTTGAATTGGTTTTCACGGTCTCTCCGGAAGAGGGAAAAAAACTTCTCCAAAGTTCATTCGAGTTTGCTTTGACCAAAATTGGTGAGATCATTGAGCAAGGCTATTTTCTAGAGAAAGACCGACAAACGTTGCCGTTAGAACCAAAAGGTTACGAACACACATGGTGAGGAGGTTCCGACGCGTCACTGAAACCACCAAGATAGGTCATCAACTGATGCGCAGCGACTTCTTCTCACGGTAGGGGCTGCGCATTTCGTTGCGGCTGATACCCAGAGATTGCAGAATCGGAAGATACACTTCCCGATAATAAATATCCGGATCGAACAGCTTCAAGGAACGAACCCCCGCCACACGTTTTTCCGAATTATCTAACAGGTCATGAATGGCAGGCATGCTAAACTCGTTCATCACCCTGCGCATTTGTTGAAGGACCATATCCCGATCGTGTTGGAGGTAAACATTCAAACAATCGCGGAAGAAGGAAAAATGGGCTTTCTCATCAACAAACAGATACTTCATCAACTTTTCAAGGGCAGGGTCGCGTCCTAGTTCTTCGATTCGATTTTTCAGATTTCGATAATTGATAAATGTAGCCTGTTCCTGAACCATGGCATAAATGAGCATCCCCAAATGACTATCCTGAGGGAGATTCCATTCATGCTCAAAAATGCGTTTTTCCAGATCAACCATGTACTCTTCACTGCGATGCCCCGACTTAATCAACCAATCGGCTAGGGCCATCGAGTGTTTGGATTCTTCATACCCCCAATTGGCGTAGAACCAAGCTCGTCCTTTGCTGGGGCGGACCATCGGCAAAATTTTGGCGTTGTAATCGGGCAAATACAATTCGACCGCACAAAAGGTCTCAACCACATCGGCTATGGCGGGATTCAGATTGGGATTACATTCGTTCCACGGAATATCTTCCGAGACGTTCCAACGACGTCGTTTTTCCGCAAGATCAAAGAAATCTCGGTAGATTTTCCACAAACGTGGTTCAATCTCCGGTACGATTATCGCGATCGATTCGTCCATTTCTTTGTTCTAACTCCTACGAACACACGTTGATCTTCCCTAATCAACACAACATACCAAATCGTTTTTATACGATTTTTTGAGCTTCAGAAAATATCCTCAGGGTGAGTTTTCTCGACTTCTGATCCGGCCAAAAATCCCATTTTTATCGGTCGTTTCTGCCGACACATCTCGGCTCCCCCTTTGTTGTTTGAATCCCTCTCATTGGTTTGCCTTTGGTCGAGATCGTTGGCGTTGCGGTTAGTTTTTGTCCCGAAATTCTACCGGCCTCCGCTGCGTCCTAAAATTCTCGTTGGCTCTTCGCCCACCACGGGGTTTTTCGAGAATTGGCTGCGAACTTCGACACGAATTCGCGTATCGCCTGTGGCAATCGGCTCGACATCGATCAAAAAGACCTCTTCCTTTCCGACCCCCACTCCATCCAAGGTCGGAAATACGACCCGATTCCCCTCAATGGTCGCCTTGCCCGAGGGACCAACGGCACGGATGATCTTCATCTGCCGTGGAACATCCGCGACCACATCGACTCCGTTAGCAACAAGCGTGCCACCATTACGGACCCGAATGCTATACGTCATGGACCGGTTGAGTTCCGCAGGGTCAGCCGAATCTCGGATGCTCAATTGCAACGAAGGCAACCCCAGCACTTCAACGGCTCCTTCGGCCTTGACATCTTGCCCCAAAGGTTTGACCAAAGAAACGGTGCGGATGACCCCATTGCGTTCTTGGAGAGGGTCCCCCGTAGCTCGGGCTACTAAAACCGCTTTACTGGTTGGTTTTTCACAAACCCCCGTCACCGTCAAGGCACGCTCCGCTTGTGCGGGTGCCGTGCCCAAATTCCATTCCACGCTACTGCCGAGCAATTTCCCCTCATCGCTGGCCGATTTGAAACTCACGCCCGCAGGGAGATCCGCTCGGACCACCAATCCACCCACTTGCGTTTGGCCTGTATTGCGAACGATCACACTCCAAGTGACCTCTTGCCCCACATACGCTAACCGAGGCGGAAGAACCTGAACTTCCAGACCGGTTTCTTGCACTTCAACGATTGCAGAACGAGGGGTCGCATTTCCCGCATTGGCGGAACTGGCGCCCGCCTGAATGACTCGTTTCCCCCCTTTGATGGCCGTGGCAGGAATTTCGATTGTCTTCGATTGACCCGGCTCCAATTTTTCCAAGGGTGTATCGACGATATTTTTCTCCCCCCGAATTTGCCAGCCATCATCGAACTTCAGTCGGACCATAATGTTTTCGACGACCCCATCACCTGGATTGGTTAAGACCACTTTGGCCGGAATCGCTTCACCAATCACGGCCGAGGGAGGAGTTTCTAAGGTCAGTTGTAATTTGGCCTTGGTAATTCGCGTACTGGTTGAATGGTTCGCGCTCAAGCCATCACTGGAACGGGCTGTGGCCGAGAAATCCGTTGTTCCGAGTCGAGTGGGCTTGAAAATCACCTGAAGGTTTTGCTGACGATTCCCCGAAATGGGATTCAGTGACCAAATCATCGTATTCCGGTCAAACGCAGCTGGTGGTTCGGTTTTGACCACTTCCAAACCGGCCGGTATCGGAGCATTGACCAAAATCGGGGCCGTTTCTACCTGACTGGTGTTCGCGATCGAATAAAACACCGAAAATTCTTGGGTCAACGATTGCGTGGCCGGGGCCTTGATGTTCATGACCAATTGAGGTGCCTGCCAAATCACTTTGGTTTTGTAATTGGAAATGGTAAGAAACTCCCCCGGCTTCTCAGGATCGGGTTTGAGAACCTCAACCAAAACCGTGTTGGTCCCCGCCGTATCCGCAGTTTGTGTCATCTTAACCCGTGCGATTCCATCCGTTGCGGTCACAGCTGTTGCTTCCCGACTTTGGCCCGTGCGGGATTCTTTCGCGCTGACAAAATGCGCCTCGGGGCCATCCAAAATTTTGTACCGAACCCGATAACCCGACAGAGGATTTTTATCCGAAAGCTGTAAAACTTGCGTTGGCAACTCGACCGTTTGTCCAGCTCGGGCGGTGATCGGCTGGGGAAATCGGGCCGCAGCATCGGTCCAAACCAATTTCACATAAACTCGGTTTCGCTCCCAATCGTTAATCCCTGGAACATACACCGTGACGTTGGTTACCCCCTCCACCGCAGAGGAGATGACGCACCAAGTTTGCCCCGGTTCGATGGTAAAATCATCATCGGGATCATCATTCCCCCGATCGATGGTATGGGTGAGGTAATCGGTATAGGTGACCGCGTATTTGTTATCGACTTTCATGCCGCGACCGGGCAAATAGCCACTTTCATCGCATTCGATAATCGTGCCGGGGCCATCAATCAGCCATTCGACCCGTCGTTTGCGCAGGGGTTTGCCATTCCCATCAAAGACGGTGGCAATCAGCACTTGGGTTCCTTTAACGGGCATACTTCCCCCATCGGGAATAACTTGTACCCGTTTCGCCACGGGGTCAAAATCGTTAAAGAAGCCGCGCCCTGCGGGTTTTGCATGGGTTCGTTCCGCTCGCCCCCCTTGTAGCAGGTAGGGAAAATAACTGGGATTGCCGGGGCCAAGACAGCCAAGAAGAGGGCATAGCATCATCCCGATGCACAAACCCCACACGACTCGACTCCAAATCGGCACGCAAAACCCTCAATGCAGATTCATCCGCCTTGGTTCTTTCTCCAAGAGACATCGAGTATGCATCAAGCAAACACTCATCGATGATCGAACAACTTCGATGCCGAGGACAACATGTCCGACGCCCTCTCTAAGGCCTAACAAGGCCAAACGAACATTCATCGACGATCGATCTTCTCCGAGACCAAGACCAAGACCCATAAGCCCTGCCTCTATAGGGCAAAACAGGGAAATCGGGCAAGAGCAGATTTTTAAGGGACATCCCCAGCCGCTGGAGAGACATCCTCACCGAGTTAGCAGGCTCTCTCATTTTCGGCCATATTTTCCTATAAAAGGGTTTATGAAAATCGTGGCTCTCGAAGCGTTTGTGGTTCGCATCCCTTTGGTGAAACCCGTCAAACACGCCTCCCATACCCGTAGCAATACCGATAACTTGGTTGTGAAAGCGACCTTGGATAACGGGATCGTCGGTTGGGGAGAAGGGGTCCCCCGTGAATATGTCACGGGAGAAACGGCTTCCAGCGCGCTCGAACAACTTCGCCAATCGGAACTGGGCAAACAAATTTCCGAGTGTGACCAATTAGCCGAAATTCTCCAGATGATCGAAGCGATTCGAGTCGTGCCTCAGCCCAATGATGTTCGGGGGATTTCCGGAAACGCTGCCCGTTGTGCGGTGGAACTCGCTTTGTTGGATGCTTACGGCAAAGCTCTGCAAATTCCCCGTTCGGAAATGACGAAAACACTCAGCCCCAACCTTTATGAGCCACGATCGTTTGTGCGCTATAGTGGTGCGATTACCTCTGCCCGTCGGGGTATGAAAATTCGTTTAGCCGCGTGGCGGATGCGAATCTTCGGGGTCAAGCAAATCAAGGTGAAAGTCGGCATCGAAGGGTACGATGACCCCTATCGATTACGGATGATCCGCCGACGGGTGGGAAAATCCGTAGACATTCGCATCGATGCCAATGAGGCTTGGTCCGCAAGCGAGGCCGGCGCTAAAATTCGGGCCTTGGAACCGTATCGGATTTCTGCCGTGGAACAACCGATCCCCCACGAGCAAGCCCATCTGCTCCCGCAACTTCAGCAAGAAATTTCCACCCCCATCATGTTGGATGAATCGTGTTGTGGAATGTACGATGCTCAACAGGCCGTCGAAAACAAATGGTGCCAGTTATTCAATATCCGTCTCTCGAAAGTCGGGGGATTTATCCCCGCGATTCGTTTGGCCGAGTTTGCAACCGCTCACAACATCGGGTATCAACTCGGTTGTCAGGGTGGAGAAACCGCCATTATCCCTGCTGCAGGTCGGCATTTTGCCACCAGCGTAAAAAATATTCGCTATCTCGAGGGTTCTTACGATCGTCACCTTGTGAGGAAATCCCTGAGCGAGGAAGATATTACCTTTGGTTG
>CAZFDX010000214.1:0-2253 GCA_964518325.1 uncultured Alcaligenaceae bacterium
AAAGAGCACGCCCAACGGATCAAGGACCAAACGCGGTGACTACGCGCGGTTCAACTAACTACAATTCTCGACGGGGCTGTGCATGGTCGCGAACGCAATGGGGTCGTTCGGTATTGTCACCTTGGTCACCTGACAGCGAAAACTCGGAGTCCGACGGCCTTGATCCCAGTTGAGAATCAATTCGTCGTGCACCCATGAAGCAACGAACGCGGTGGGCCTCTTAGGCACCGTACCCGCTATGATTCGACGTAGTAGTCCCGCAAGAGCCATGCGATCGCTGCTGTAGCGCTGACGCATCTCTGTTCGGTAGTTTTCCAGCGACTCCAATGCACGAGCCAATAGTTCCGCCATGACATTCTCCTCGGTCAATTTCATCCCTGAACTGGATCAATCAACAAAGGGATCGGCCCCAAGTTCACGCTGAAAAATAAGGGTTTACGTTGGTCTGGTTGGTCAGGGATTAATCAACAAAGGGATCGGCCCCGAGTTCACCGAGCAATTCATTGCGTTGTTTATCATAATGCATAACATCGAGCCGTTGACGCAGGTGACGTTTTTCGGTCACCCGTTGGGCTTTTCGGAACAGGGCCAAAGAAGGAAGCGAAGTGATTTTACCCGCCCTCGCTAAGGCAGCCGTCCGACGGGCCTGAGCCACCCCCAAGGCTTCCAAAATGCGATCTTCCCAACAGAGATAAAATTGCCCACTCCCTAAATCACCTTGCCGACCGGCACGCCCTAAAAGTTGGCGATCAATCCGAACCGATTCATGGAGTTCCGTGCCGATGACATGTAAGCCCCCGCGTTCGCGGACCCCTTCTCCGAGTCGAATATCGGTACCGCGACCGGCCATATTTGTGGCGACGGTAACACGGCCGGCCTGACCCGATTGAGCTACGATTTTGGCCTCTTCCGCATTCTGGCGGGCATTGAGCACTTGCGGTTCGATCCCCTGTTGTTGCAGTAATTGCGCGAGTCGTTCCGATTTCTCGACGCTGCAAGTCCCAATCAGAACGGGTCGACCTTGGGCTATAAGTTTCTTGACCTCTTGAACGATGGCAGCGAATTTCTGTTCCTCATTCAAAAAAATTCGGTCGGGTAAACGGGTCCGAAGAACAGGTCGATTGGTGGGCACGGCCACCACTGGGGTTTTGTAAACTTTGTGGATTTCACGGGCGTTTTGGATCAAAGTACCGCTCATCCCTGCGAGTGTTTGATAGCGTTGAAAATACGTCTGAAAAGTGATACTCGCAGCATGATCGACGGCCTTATGAATTTCAACCCCTTCCTTGCATTCGACCGCTTGATGAAGACCATCACGCCATTGCCGATCGGGCATGGGGCGCCCTGTCGATTCATCGATGATAATCACCTTTCCTTCGTCGCTGACCATGTAATGATGGTCCCGTTGGAGTCGATGGTGAGCATGCAGCGCTTTCTCTAACGCTTCGAGTAATTTATCAAAGGCCTCGGTAGTGGGAGGATTGGAATAGCGAGCTAAGTAATTGCCTTCCTCCTTGAGTTCGACTTTATCCTTGCGAATGTTGTAGATGAAATGTTCGTTGAGAACCATCCGTTGGGCGAGTTGATTGGCCCAACGATATTTGATCTGTTCTTCGGGGCTGGCCTTGCGTGTTGGTAGGCTGATAATCAAGGGGGTTTTCGCTTCGTCGATGAAGATCGAATCGGCCTCGTCAACCAAAGCATAGTAATGCCCCCGCTGAACCCGAGGATCGCGACGCTGCTTTTGTTTGGGGTGAGAGACCCAAGGAGACCAGAAAGGAAGCTGATCGACCTGCCCGCTACGCATCTTGAGACGATCGCGGAGAAAATCAAAGCCAAACTCACTGGCCGTGCCATAGGTAATATCTTTGGTGTAGGCCTCTTGGCGTTCAGGGTCTTGCATTCCTTGTTGCAGAAAGCCGACGGTCAACCCCAATCGCTCAAAAACTGGCCCCACATGGTCGGCATCCCGTTTGGCCAAATAATCGTTGACGGTTGCCACATGAATTCCCTTACCAACCAAACCATGCAGAAACGAGGGAAAAATCGCCGTCAGGGTTTTTCCTTCGCCTGTTGCCAATTCACAGCATCCCCCTTTGACCATAATGGCACCGGCCGCCAATTGCACATCGTAGGGACGCATCCCTAAAGTTCGCCACACCGACACCGAACACAATCCAAACGCCCGTACAATCAACGAATCGGGTAATTTCCCTAAACGGGCTTCACCGCGTAATTCATTCGCTTGGGACA
>CAZFDX010000215.1:0-3518 GCA_964518325.1 uncultured Alcaligenaceae bacterium
GTTTTGCCTGCAGGGGTAGGTCCTACCGTGTGATTAATCCCATGGTTCAAATTCGTGCGGACCGTGCCAGTTTCCAGGCTTTTTCGCGTTTGATTGTAAAGCCCGTAGCGGGTGTGCCTCCCCATTCGTCTTCTTCGTTCCCTCTGGGGCTGGCTTTATTCAGGTGTCGTCCGCTGTGGGGCCATAAGGTGGCCGTTGTTTATTTAAGGACACCTCCGGTGCCATCAAACGGGATGAGTTGTTGCACGCTTCCTTTGCCGTAGGATCGTTCGCCCATGATGATGGCTCGACCGTGATCCTGCAAGCAGGCCGAAAGAATTTCCGATGCCGAAGCACTTTGTCCGTTAATCAGAACCACGATGGGGAAATTGAGATAGCTCCCCGCGCTGCGACCTTTGCGGACATCTTCCTTCTCTTTGAGGTTCTGCGGACGGATCGAAACAATCACACCATCATCGATGAACATATCACAAATTTCGATGACCTCTCGGAGTGAGCCGCCCGGATTGAATCGCAGATCGAGAATTAAGCCCTTGAATTTATCTTTGTCGAGTTCTTCGAGGGCCTTTTTAATTTCTGCGGCACTCTTACGATCATTAAATTGTGTGAGGTGGAGGTAAGCGATCTTATTTTTCGGATCGATGTACCAATCCCAAGAATCATCTTCTTTTCGTTTCCAACCATAAAGGCTTTCGGATTCGACCAAGCCCCGCGTGATGGTCTTTTCGATTTCTTCCATTTTGCCATCTTTGTTTTCGCGGAGGATTTTGAGCTTCACGGTCGTGCCGGTCGGTCCGGTGATGAGACGAACGGCATCGGTAACTTCCATTCCCTTGGTGCTGATGGTTTCGGGCTTAGGAAGGGGCTTCCCGTCTCGGCTCGTGGGGGTGGTGACTTCGATAATCAAATCCCCAGCCATCAATCCTTGTTTGTAGGCAGGGCTTCCTTTGATGGGAGAAATGACCAGCAAGGCATCTCGGCTGACATCGCGACGAATTTGCACACCAATGCCCGGAAAACGCCCTCGGGTTTCCTTTTCCATTTGCTCTACTTGGTCTTTGGGAATGTAGTTGGTATAGGGGTCAACCGATTTACCCAAAGCGGCCGCGATGGTAAACTCGGCGGCTTTATCTTTCTCAAGGTCTTCTCGTTTGCCCAGTGCCACGCGCGCTTCAACCAACAAGGCCTTCAGTTCGCTGGGTTTCATTTCTTTGGCATTAGCAAGCTGATCGCGGATATTGGCAGGCAACGGGGTTTCCGAGCGTTCAAAGAGTGTTTTGATCCCTTGAGCAATCAATTCCCCAAGTACAAGTTTCTTGATGTAGTTGGCCTTGATGATTTCTAATGCGGTGATGACCTTGTCGGCATATTCTTTGGCATCGGCAGCATCTAACTTGGTTTGATTGTAAATCTTCTGACGTTCTGCCAATAATTTCTCGGCGGTGATTTCCCCGTCGGCAAATTTTTCGTAGGCCTTGCGAAGCTCTTGTTGGGAGTTGAGTTTGGGCATCATATCCAGCAAGCGTTGCGCTTCGGAAATAATCTCATCGTCGAGTTTCGCCGCTTTGAGAGCCATGACCGCTTTTCTGGAACGGGCTTCCACTTTGTCAATGACCTGAGGATTATGAGCCACAACGTATTTGACTTCCGGAACGAGGTAGATAGGTCGCTGATTCTTTTCTTCCAACGATTTTCCAATGCGCTGGGCAGCGGCAGGAATCTCCTTTTCCAGATATTTGCCGAGTTCCTCAATCGTGATATTCCCATCGGGTTCGTAACCACTGGTATCGGCCTTGCCCGAAAGCCCCTCGATGAGGGTCTTGGTGAAGAGACCATTTTCCCCATCCTGCAATGCGATATGTGCCGACACACCCGACAAATAGAAGGTACGGCCGGGAGCCGCCTTGGTGGGATCGGCATCTAAATCTTGGTCTTTGAAACCTTGCAGAACATTGATTAAATCGCTGGTGCGAGGCGATAACAGAGCATCTTTTGAGTTGGTTCCTTTGAAATTGGGGTCCAGAAAGACGATCATTTGGCCGACTTTGGTTCCTTTCAGGGCCTCTTCAAAATCGGCGGGGGTCAAGCCATCTTTGGCCCGATCCTTAAAGGTGGAATCGGCAGCGAACAGAACGGGGCGTTCCCCCACGGAGGTCCCCTGCATCACCAAGAAAAGAATGAGGCGATCCTTCTCGGTGGCTTTCGTGGAAGCATTTTTCAGAGCTTTCAGGATATTCGCTTTCGTGGCAGGGGTTTCCGCTCCTTTCGCGGTGGTCAGCAGTGCCAAATTTTCCTTGGCAACGCCGAATACCTTGGGATTCAGGAGCAGTTTTGCGAACTCGTTAGCATCGTTTTCCGCATTCGGGTTCGATTTGATCATTTCGTCGGCAAAGGTTCCTGCGCCAATCACAACGGCATAGGTTTTACCAGCGACCAATTCAGCTGCTTGAGAGGTTTTTGCAATGAGGCTTGCAGCCACCAAAACAGCCCCAAGCCATAAAAGCCGGGTCATATCAGATATCCTTTCAAAAAGTACAGGGCTAGAGTGAGAAATTCATCCACGACAAATCTATCCCCAATTTATAGGGACGATTCAAATTCTGGCGACAAACATATTTTATCCAACTCCCTAGTTAAACTGGAAGACCAATTATTAGTGAGATGGTGAAATGCAACCATTTCGATCGGGTCGAAATCTAAAAAGACCTCTTATGGGAGAGCGGAAAGCGGAACGGATTGCGGAATCGAAGAGCGGTACGCGGTGCGAGGTTGCGCCGATTCTGGCAATGGAGCTTGGAGAGCGGAATCGGAGAGCGGAGGATCGGCTTGCGCTTCAAGATATGTTGTCTAAACGATTAGCCCCGCGTTAAAGAGGCTCACTCGACTGTATCACGGGGAACCACACCAAAAACCCGATCGAAGCGGAAATTACGGAGGTCCTCGGGAGAAATCCAAAATTCTAAAGGGACCCAAGAGGCTCCCCGACCAATCGCAAAGGTACCTGACAACAACAAGCGATAATTTCGCATGAGGGAACAATCGAAACGATTCACCGGATTACCAAGCAAACGGCATTCCCCCGCATATCTTCCGTCTTGCCGATTGTTGATGGGAGAGCGGAGTAGCATCTCGGCATATTCTTGGGCCTGTCCTTGAAAGAGGAACGAGGGAGGATAAAAGACGTCCAAAAAAGGTTCCATTTCATGGCAACGCTCTTGCAAAAATTCAACAGGAATCTGACGAGGGATCGGCCTTGGTTCTGCCTGAGCAGGATAGGGATTGTAACAACAGGCCACGGGAATGGGTTGATTCAACTGATCCGAGTGCAAGCCATAATAGGAAAAGAAACTGAGAATCCCTTTGGGTGGTAATTCCGCCGCACAGGGGTTGATCTTCAATGCTTCGATTTGTTCCAAGTTGATTTGGAGGAGAAACAACATCGGTGCGTGATCGTACAATGGCCAACGCTGGGACGCGGGCAAATCCGGAAAACCCGCTCTCTTGGAATGACCGATGAC
>CAZFDX010000216.1:0-1653 GCA_964518325.1 uncultured Alcaligenaceae bacterium
GTCGCACAGTGCTGACGAGGATCATGTCATCTAAAACGGCCACTCCAGAAAGGGCCACGAAGCCTATCCCTGCCGAGATCGAAAAGGGCATATCTCGAAGCCATAAAGCCAGCACTCCGCCGATCCAAGCAAAGGGAACCCCCGTGAAAACTCGGATGGCATCCAGTACATTTTGATAGGTGGCATACAGCAGTAAAAAGATTAGGCTTAAGGCCACAGGCACCACGATCATCAATCGAAGTTTAGCCCGTTGAAGTTGTTCAAATTGTCCCCCGTAGCGGATGTGGTATCGGCCTTGTGGTAAGACGATTTCTTTTTGAAGCCGTTGTTGCACTTCCTCAACAAAACTTCCTAAATCACGACCCCGCACGTTGGCCGTGATGCTGATGCGGCGTTGCCCCCATTCACGGGTGATTGTGGAAGCCCCTTCGACGATTTTGATGTCCGCCAACCGAGAGAGAGGAACCCTTTCCCCTGTGGCGGTGGGGAGCTGGATTCGCCCAACCGCTTCGGGATTTTGGCGCCACGAATCGGCCAAACGAATCGACAAGGGAAAGCGATACGGCTCTTCGATGATTTCTCCCATTGGTTTGGTGCCGATGCTTTCGATCAGGTCCAGAACGGCCCGAGCTGGTATGCCGTAGCGGGCCAATTGCTCGGGCTTCACGACGACTTGGAGGATGGGTTGACCGGTGATTTGTTCAACGGCAACATCTTTCGCTCCAGAGATGGTTTGAACAATATGTTCGATTTCTTCCGCTTTGGCTTTGAGAACATTCAAATCATCGCCAAATAGTTTGATGGCCAGATCGGATCGAGTCCCTTCGAGCATCTCGTTGATTCGCATTTCAATGGGTTGAGAGAAGGCGAATTTCAGGCCTTTGATGGTTCGCAGTTCTTTTTCGATTTTCTCGGTCAGTTCGGCTTGAGTTTTGGCCTTGGTCCATTGCGAACGCGGTTTGAGACTGAGAAAAATATCAGTGAGTTCAACCCCCATAGGATCGGTGGCGATTTCGGCGGTACCGGCTCGGCTCCACACATGTTTGATCTCATCAGGGAACGCAGCGAGGAGGGC
Source organism: uncultured Alcaligenaceae bacterium (assembly GCA_964518325.1). Taxonomy (GTDB): domain Bacteria; phylum Planctomycetota; class Planctomycetia; order Gemmatales; family Gemmataceae; genus SKW135. Next base: position 1,076 of record CAZFDX010000216.1, read on the forward strand.
CTTTTCGACTTGAGTGTTCGCAGCGACCGATTCGGCCAAGGTGGTACCGGCAAGGCGAACCGTTCCGAGTGCCAAGGCCCCTTCCGATAATTTGGGGATGAACTCGCGACCCAATTGCGGAGCAATCAGGCCGAAGGTCACTCCACAGACCGACAAGGCAAAGAAAAGCACTGCCAATTTGTATCGCATTGTGAAACGAAGAACCGGCGCATAAATCGCTTTGACCAATCGCAGAAGCAGTGGTTCACGTTCCCGAACTTTTTTGGGAAGGATCAGGCTCGCCAGTGCTGGCATGAGGGTGAGAGAAAGAATCATGGAACCGGCGAGGGCGAAAATCACGGTCAGGGCCATCGGGCGGAAGAGTTTTCCTTCGATCCCTTCGAGAGTGAGGATGGGCACATAGACGTTCAGAATTATCAGTCCCCCGAACAGGGTCGGCTTACGAACTTCGCCGTCCGCATCTCGAATGAGTTCCAGTTTGCGACGATCCGACTGATTCTCGGCCAGTGTTCGCACACAGTTTTCGACCCTCACCACCGAGGAATCGACGACCATACCAAAATCGATAGCCCCTAGTG
>CAZFDX010000217.1:0-3870 GCA_964518325.1 uncultured Alcaligenaceae bacterium
CACTTTCTGGAGGAGAAGCTCAACGGATTCGGCTGGCCAGCCAAATCGGCAGTGGGTTGGTAGGGGTCCTGTACATTTTGGACGAGCCTTCGATTGGTCTGCATCCTCGCGATAACGAACGACTTTTACGCAGCCTCGAAAATCTGCGTGATATGGGCAACACCGTTTTGGTGGTCGAGCATGATGAAGACACCATGCGCGCCGCCGATTATCTGGTAGATTTTGGACCTGGTCCGGGCGTCAGGGGGGGGAAAATTGTTGCTGCGGGAACCCCCAAGGAGGTGCTGGCCAATCCCAATAGTCTCACGGGTCGGTATCTCACAGGGGCTATCGAAATTCCGATCCCTTCGGTTCGGCGGAAGCCCAATGGCCCTAAGCTCGTCATTACCAACGCACGGCATAACAACCTGAAAAACCTTCGCGTCGAAATTCCCCTTGGCGTGTTTGTGGCTGTCACGGGGGTTTCGGGTTCGGGGAAAAGTTCACTCGTGAACGAGATTCTTCTTGAAGGATTACGAGAATTGAATCATGCCGATCGCAGGAGCGAGGAAGAAGAGGACGGCGAGACCCCTTACCAAATCGACGACCCTGTTATAGGCAATCGATGCGAATCGATTATTGGGCATGAACAAATTGATAAGGTCATCGACATCGATCAATCGCCGATCGGCCGCACGCCCCGCTCGAATCCCGCCACTTACATCAAGGTGTTCGATGAAATTCGATCCCTGTTTGCCGAGATGCACGAATCGAAAGTGCGTGGTTACCAACAGGGACGCTTTAGCTTTAACCGGCCCGGTGGACGATGCGAATCGTGTGAGGGGAATGGTGCAACCAAAATGGAGATGGATTTTCTGGCCGATGTTTGGGTCACTTGTTCGGTGTGTTCGGGTAAACGTTTCAATCATGAAACGCTGCAAGTGCGCTATCGGGGTAAAAACATTCACGACGTTTTGGAAATGGATGTCGCTACGGCGTTGGAACATTTTGAGAATGTGCCGAAAATTCGTCAGATGCTGCAAACTCTGCACGATGTGGGACTCGATTACATCAAATTAGGTCAATCTTCACCGACTCTTTCTGGCGGCGAAGCCCAACGGATTAAGCTGGCCAAAGAACTCTGTCGCAAAGGGACCGGTAAAACTCTCTATATTCTCGATGAACCGACGACAGGCCTGCATTTCGAGGATATTCGCAAATTGCTCGAAGTGTTACATGGCTTCGTTCAAGCGGGCAATACTGTTTTGGTCATCGAACATAACTTGGATGTGATTAAAACCGCCGATTGGATCATTGATTTGGGACCCGAAGGAGGTTCGGGGGGGGGGGAACTCCTCGGTGCCGGTCCTCCCGAAAAAATCATCAAGATCAAAAATTCTCACACGGGCAAAGCTCTCAAGCCGATTCTCGAACGCAAAGCCCTGCCGACGATCAAAGAGAAGACGAAAAAACAACGGGCCGAACAAGCCCGAGCTTTTCTCACTCATTTGAATGTGCAAGGGGCCACCTTACACAATCTCAAGGGAGTGTCGGTCTCTTTACCACGAGAACAAATGTCGGTTTTCTGCGGCCCCAGTGGGTCGGGGAAATCGTCGTTGGCCTTGGACACAATCTACGCCGAGGGACAACGCCGTTATGTCGAATCCCTTTCGAGTTATGCGCGTCAGTTTTTAGGTCAAGTGCAAAAACCAAAGGTCGAATCGATCACGGGGCTTTCACCGGCAATCAGCATCGAGCAAAAGACCACGGCACGCAGCCCCCGTTCTACGGTTGGAACCATCACCGAAATTTACGATTATCTCCGTGTGCTGTATGCTCGCTTGGGGCAACGATATTGCCCAACCTGCGAAATACCAATCGGCACGCAATCGGTTGATGAAATTGTCGAACGAGTGTTAGCGCTTCCCGAAGGAACCAAACTTTACATCATGGCGCCGGTGGAACGCAAAGGGAACGAGAAGTACGAAACGCTCTTCGATGAATTGCGTCGGCAAGGATTCACTCGTATCCGAATCGATGGGGTCTCTCATAGCCTTGACAATCCGCCGGAGATCGATCATCGTCGCAAGCACCGTATTGAAGTGATTGTGGATCGCAATATCGTTAGGCCTTCGACCCGCAGCCGATTTGCTGAGACGATCGAACAAGCGTTGGCCCTTGGCGAAGGGGTCATGCACTTGGCCTACGTCGATCACGATCGGGAGGAAAAACTTTGGCGGGTCGATCGCTTTAGTCAGCATTTAGCCTGCGAAAAATGCGGCAAAGGGTACGAACCGCTCAACCCGCATCATTTCTCGTTTAATTCTCCTCTCGGCTGGTGCTTTTCCTGCGGGGGGCTAGGTTTCCAACGTGGTGCCAACCTGAATCTTCTGCTGCGTGATGTGAATCTCAGCCTCCGACAAGGAGCCATTGCCGTTTGGCCCAATTTAACGGATAAGCATCCCTTTTTACCTTTTGCGGAAGCAATCGCTAAATTCGGCGGGTTCTCACTCGATACCCCTTACAAAGCATTGACCGAAGAACAGCAACGGATACTACTTTACGGCACGAATGAAACGTGGCTGGCATTGCCATCGGGGATGAATCCTTCGGCCTTCCAATACAAAGGGCTTTTCGCCGCCATTGATGAAGCGAGCCGTACCAGTTTCGTGTATCGGCAGCGGTTGAGTTCGTTAGTGGATGAAATTCCTTGCCCCAGTTGTCGAGGTTCGCGGTTACGGCCCGATGCTGCCGCAGTCCGCTTTGCTGATCTTCGACTGGGTCAACTGTGCGATCTTCCCACGGCTGTTTCTCTCAGAAAAATCCGCGAAGCCCCACTTTCGACCGAACAACGCCGCATTGCAGGCGAGCTGCTGCGGGAGATCACCAACCGGTTACAATTTCTCGTCGATGTGGGTTTGGATTATCTTACCCTTTCGCGGCCCGGCCCTACCCTTTCGGGAGGCGAAGCGCAACGCATTCGCTTGGCCAGTCAGATTGGCAGCGGTTTAACCGGAGTACTTTACGTTTTGGATGAACCTACCATCGGCTTGCATCCTCGCGATAATGCTCGGCTGCTCGAAGCTCTGAAGCGACTACGGGATTTAGGGAACACTTTGGTTGTGGTGGAACACGATCGAGAGGTTATTGCCGCGGCCGATTATCTGTGTGATTTTGGCCCCGGCGCCGGCGACCAAGGTGGCGAATTGACCGCAGTCGGCCCCCCCCCTCAAGTCATCAAACAGAAGAGCAGTCTCACGGGCCAATATCTTTCGGGCAGCAAATATATCCCGATCCCGACCAATCGACGCCTTTCAGCAAAAGGCTTTGCTGACGACGAGTGTTTACACGTCATCGGGGCGCGTCAAAACAACCTTCAAAATATCAATGTGAAATTTCCCCTCGGCTGTTTGATTGCCGTCACAGGGGTTTCGGGTTCGGGCAAAAGTTCGCTGGTCAACGAGGTGTTGCTCAATACCCTCGCTCGGAAATTGCATCGGGCACAAACACCGGCGGCCGCAGTCGATGAGATTCGAGGCTTGGAACACATCGACAAAATCATCAACGTCGATCAAGACCCCATTGGCAATTCTCCCTCCTCGAATCCGGCCACTTACACGGGGGTTTTCGATCTGATTCGGCAGCTGTTTTCTCAAATGCCCGAAGCCAAGGTTCGGGGGTATCAGCCACGGCGATTTAGCTTCAATCAATCCGGAGGTCGATGCGAAGCCTGCGAAGGGAACGGGCAACGCAAAATTGAGATGCACTTCCTGCCCGATGTCTGGGTTGAATGCGAAGTCTGCAAAGGGGCACGCTACAATCCCGAAACCTTGGCCGTGCGCTACAAAGAAAACTCGATTGCCGACGTCCTGAAGATGCGCACCGCCGAGG
>CAZFDX010000218.1:0-7546 GCA_964518325.1 uncultured Alcaligenaceae bacterium
GAAGAAGGCAAAGAGGTCGGCTTTGAGGTCGAGTTGGTGAAGTATCTTGCTGACAAACTCAAACGAACACCTGAATTTGTCCAGAACGATTGGGATACCCTTCGAGATGTGCTTCGGCGGGATCGCACTACGGTGGATGTGGCGCTGAACGGCTACGAATATCGCCCCGAGTGGGAGAAAGAGACCCCTTCGACTCGGCCCTATTTTGTTTACACTTTACGCCTGATCGCCAAAGATGGTGACGAAACCCTGAACGATTGGTCCGATCTCCGCAAACGAAAACCCAACGGCGAAAAGTTTCGGGTGGGGGTTCTTCGTGGATCGTATGCTCAACGATTTATGGAAACTCATTTTGGTCAGGATGTGATCGTTGTGCCAACCAAAGAGGTCGATTCGGCTTTGAAATTGGTGGCCGGCATTCAGAATAACGAGGACGAAGACGAGAAAGAGAATCCCGAAGAAAAAAAGAAAGCCGCTCCGAAAGAACGTCGGCTCGATGCCAGCGTTCAAGATTCTCCCGCTGCGATTTATTATGTTCGTCAACAGCGAATCAAAGGCCTCAAGGTGATTGGCAAGCCCGCCGGTCAAGGGTTTTATGTTATTCTGACCCGTCCGGAAGATCGCGAACTGCGTGAGAAGTTGAATCAGGCCATTCGAGAAGGTCTGGAAGATGGCACCTTGCGGAAGATTTATCAGAAGTATCGTCTTTGGGAAGGTGTGCAAAGAGAATTGGGGTACTGGCAATTGGCCACATGGCCTCCCGCAGCGAATGAACTGGAAAAAGAACAAGCCCCCGATGCCCCCGATGCGAAATATCTGCCGTTGAGTCCCGCAGAAGAAGGAGGCGAAGCCACTCCCGAAACGAAAGTTTCACTCATGGGCATTTCTGGGAAAATCGTTCGGGCGACCGGAATGACGATTGCGCTCGCGGTATGCAGCATGCCAAGTGGGATTCTCATCGGCATTCTGGTGGCGATCGGCCGCGTGTACGGACCCGCCCCGTTGCGATGGGTACTTTCGGTCTATGTGGAGGTTTTACGCGGCACCCCGTTACTGATTCAGATTTACTTCTGGTTCTTTGTGCTACCCGAAGTGATGAAGCTCACCGGTTGGGGTCCCTTGATTTGGTTTGCCACTTTGCCCCCGTTTGTGATCGGCGTGATTGGTCTAGCTGTGAATTATTCCGCCAACGAAGCCGAGAACTATCGGGCAGGTCTTTTAGCGGTTCCTACGGGCCAGACCGAAGCCGGCTTGGCCTTGGGCTTAAGCAAGTGGCAAACGATTCGCCTCGTTGTTTTACCCCAAGCCCTGCGGATTGTGATTCCTCCAGTCACGAACGATTTCATTGCTCTCTTTAAGGATACCTCCATTTGCTCGATGATTCTCATCACCGAACTGACGGGCCTGTATTATCAATACAAAAGCAATCCGAATATCGTTATGGAACTCACTTTAACCGTCGCAGGAATTTATTTGTTGATTAGCTACCCCCTCGCGATTTTGTCCCGCCGTTTGGAGAAGAAATAACACCGCAATTTGGTGAAGAAATAACGCCGTTTGGAGACGCAAGCCCCCTATGGAGCAGACCACAATTCGCACGATTGTTTCGCGGGCCGATGTGCAAGCAGTGGTTTCGTTGCATGCTGAGATTTATCGGCACGAATACGGGTTCAATCAGGTTTTTGCAGACTATGTGGCCACGGCCTTAGCGGATTATTGGGCACGATTTCCTCATCCGCGTGAGGAGCTTTGGATCGTTGAAACGGGCGACAAGGTGTGCGGTTCGATTGCCTTAGTGCAACGGGAAGCAGAAATCGCACAGCTGCGCTGGTTCCTATTGACTGCGGAAGTTCGTGGTCAGGGGTTAGGTCAACTGCTGTTGCAAAAAGCCCTAGCGTTTGCTCGGGATCGAAACTACAAAGTGGTTCAACTTTGGACGGTGAACCTTCTAACGCAGGCCGCCCAGCTCTATCAAAAAGCAGGTTTCGTGAAGATCATCGAGCAACAGCCTCACGCAGAATGGGGCACCTCGGTTCAGGAACAATGTTACGAACTCCGATTCTAAAGCGTTTTCAGGGTGAATATCACAATGATACTCCCCAACGGCGCTGATACTCTTTTTCCACCATTGGTCCAGCGTGCGCTGGATCGTGAGATGTTGACTACGGTAATGCCAAAGATAGGGTCGGTGAATCGTCATTCGGGAAGGCATTTGCTCTTTCTTAAAGTATTATGATGGTCCGATGGACTGACTCTATCCGGTGAACATATTTCCTCTATGACAATTCCATCCTCTTCCCTTAGGAGTTTCCTTATGAAGGCTCTTTTGACGTTAGGTCTTGGCATGTTGTTTTCTGTCGGTTCGGTTCTCGGTGCGGAGGTCGGCTTTATCGATAAGGTCTATAAAGATGCCGACGGTAAAGAAGCCAAATATGTGATCTTCATTCCGCATGATTACAAAGGTGACAAAGAATATCCGGTGATCCTGTTCCTACATGGGGCAGGTGAAACCGGTACCGATGGCAAAAAACAAGCCCAAGTGGGGCTAGGAAATGCCATTCGCAAAAACGAAAAGAGCTTCGGTTTCATTACCATCTTTCCGCAATCGCAAGAACGAACTTGGCGAGCGGGTTCTAAAGATGCCGATCGGGCCTTAAAAATCCTCGAAGAAACCATGAAGACCTATAAGACCGACAGCAAACGAGTCTACTTGACTGGGCTTTCGATGGGCGGCTACGGGACATGGAGTTTGGCCGCTGCCTATCCGACGAAGTGGGCCGCGATTGCTCCCATCTGTGGAGGAGGCGACCCCAAATCGGCCGAGAAAATCAAAGACCTCCCCTGCTGGTGTTTCCACGGTGATGCAGACAAAGCCGTACCCGTTGAACGCAGCCGAGAAATGATTGAAGCGTTGAAAAAGGCCGGTGGCAAACCGGAATATACTGAGTATCCCGGTGTTGCTCATAACTCGTGGGATAAAGCATATGGAACCCCTGAGCTTTATCCTTGGTTCTTAAAACACAAATCGAAGTGATCTCGAATTGTTGGGGATCGCATCACGACACAATGGCTTGGTAATTTCACTACTTTTTTGAGGAGAGGCCGATGGTTCGCACTGCTGGGCTGGCGATTCTGCTGAGTTTCGTTGGGATGTCTTCGTTACAGGCCGATGTCCCTTTGGATAAAGGTCTCAAATATGTTGATCCCGTATTGGCTTTTGAAGGAGTCGAGAAATACCCCGACTATGTTTTCTTGATTCGCTTCACCAGCTTTTCTGGTAGCCCCGTGGGGGTGAAACCAACCCTGAAACCGGTGCCGAACGAAAAGCCCTTTGCGATGGGGGCACAACGTCGCTTGTCTGAGACGCAGCTTCTTGCGGTTCCCAAAAAACTCTATGAGCAAAAAAGCAAAGATACCGGCTCGGATGCGTGGTTGACCGAGAAAGTCGAAGGGGTCTTGGTTGCTCCGTTCGATACCCCCAGCACGGTCGGCAAAACCACAGATAAAGAGGCCCCCGTGAACAAGTACACCGTGAGTATTGTTGATGGGAAATTGATCGTCAAATCCGAAGCGAAAAAACGGACGGATGCTTCCCCCACCCGAATGGTTCCGCTGTGGGTGGTCGGATTGGTTGGAGCAAGTTCGATTTTATGGCTGGGTTTGTGGGCGATCCGCCGAAATAAAGCCCATCCTCAGCCGCCGATCAATCCTTGTTCCCCTCAATAATCTTCGTTTGATTTCTGCTTCTGCTCGAACTTGTTCCCTTCAATAATCTCCTTTTGATTTCTACATTTTCTGCTCGATAATCGGCTCATCCGTGATGAGTTCCCCTGATGGATTCGACACTATGTCGCCGTCGATCGTGCCTTTGGTCGAGAATTAGTTCATCAGGGGGGGGGGGAAGATTTTCGTTTCTTCGTTCCTTCGATTCTTTAGGATCGTTTGATGAGGTGACGGGGAAAATCGGCTACGGTTTCGCAGCACAGTTGCTCCATCACTTGTTTGAGCTGCACTTTGAGCATAGCGATGGCATGTTGCCCCCCTTGTTTGCCCAGTGCCGCAACCGAGTACATAAAGGTTCGACCCAAGAAAGTGAACTCGGCACCCGAGGCCATGGCCCGCGCAATATCGGGTCCGGAGCGCAAGCCACTATCGATCATGATTTTGATTTGCCCACGATACTTCTGCACGATCCGTTGCAGCGAATGAATGGTCGATTCCCCTGCATCGATCTGCCGGCCCCCGTGATTCGAGATGATAATGCCATCTAGCCCCAGTTTGATGGCCGTGGCCGTGTCTTCTTCTGTGGCCACTCCCTTGAGAACGAGCTTTCCTTTCCAACGGTCGCGGATGGGGGCAATTTTGTCTTCGTTCAATCGACCCGAAAAGGTGGCGTTCATATAGGCACCGAGCGCCTTCATATTCAAACCCTTGGGCATATATTTCACCATCGTAGCAAACTGAGGCTTCCCATGCAGCAAAGTGGTGATTGCCCAGCGAGGTCGGGCCAGAATTTGGAGGATATTGCGAAGGGTCATTCGCGGGGGCATGGCCAAGCCGTTGCGAATATCGCGGGGCCGAAAACCAAAAGTGGGAACGTCGCACAACAAAACAAGTGTTTGGCACCCAACGGCATCGAGCCGGTTGAATATATCGTCCCGCAAGGCATTATCCGCCGGATGATATAACTGGAACCAGAATTTGCCGTCGGTAATTTTGCCAATCGTTTCGATACTGGCAGTGGTCACCGTGCTGAGAATAAAAGGGATATTGTGTTCCTTGGCGGCACGGGCAAGAATTTCGGGCGCTCCCGGCCACATCAGGCCTTGCAAACCAATCGGTGCAATGCCAAACGGTGCATCGTATTCGTGACCGAAAAGTTCGGTTTTCAAGCTCGATGCCGTGTGTTTTGTGAGATAATATGGCTTCAGTTCAACCTCTCGAAGTTCGGCAGTGTTGCGATGCAGGTTCACATCTTCGTTACAGCCACCATCGAGATACTCGAAGGCAAAACGGGGAATCCGTCGCATGGCACGGTTCCGTAAATCATCAATTCCGGGCAGGCTTGTGTTATAGGATAGATTCATCAGTCGTCGTTCAAAGTTAAACTGTAATACTCAAGTTTCATACGAACATTCAAGGTCGGAACAATTCCTCCTCACTGCTGTTATAGGTCGGGTTGTGTGTTTTCGGTACTTGAAAAAACCTGAAACCCCCAGAGAGTTGAATCGATCCTCCCGACCAAGCCGCGTGGCTGTCGTATCGGGTCGATTGATGCTAGAAGCATCGAGAATTGAATCGATCCTCTCGACTCGCATCGTTTCGCTTGCTAGAAATCAGGTGTCTGGCACCAACGAGAGGGGGAAATCTCATGCCAGTAGCATTAATTACCGGCAGCGGAAAAAAACGAGTCGGATTTCATATCGCCGAAGCGTTAGCACAACGGGGCTACCATATCGCCGTTCACTACAGAACATCGGAAAAAGAAGCCGCCGAGACGTTGCAAATCCTCTCGAAATGGGGGGGACAACACAAGGCCTTTCAAGCTCAATTGGCCGATGGAAAAGAAGTTCAAAGACTGGTGAACGAAGTGTGCGATGCTTACCAGACAATCGACGTGCTGATCAACACGGCCGCCGTTTGGGGAAGGCACCCTTTAGAAAAAATCACCGCAGACGATGTCCGCGAGCAATGGGAAATCAACACACTGGGGAGTTTTCTGTTGTGCCAAAAGATCGGCCTGAAAATGGTGGAGCAACCTTTGGGGGGCTGCATCATCAATTTTGGAGATTGGGCTACGGTACGCCCCTACAAAGACCACGCAGCCTATTTCCCAAGCAAAGGGACGATTCCCACGATAACAAGAACTTTCGCTGTGGAACTCGGTCTGAGAAACCCCAAGGTGCGGGTGAATTGTATTCTTCCAGGGCCTGTGATGCTGCCCGATTTTCTCTCGCCCGAGGAAAAACGAGAGGTGGTTCAATCGACGCTTGTCAAACGAGAAGGCACCCCTCAAGATGTTGTGAAAGCCGTTCATTTCCTGATCGATTGCGATTTCGTCACCGGTGTTTGTCTCCCCGTAGATGGGGGCCGCACGATTTATGCTCAGGGGTACTAATTGCTTCTCAGGGAGTCTGGGAAGGAATCTTCTGACCGTGAGATTCAACTTCAAAAGTGATTCTCGAATCCATGAATAATTCTCGATTTCAAGAGTGATTCTCGAATCTCCACTTCAAACAAAAATACCTTCGGCAAGGACGCATTTATTTCATTCTCAAGATTGTCAGAACAATACCAAATCGCCCCTCAACTTCAAGTCGGGGGATGACCTGATCTCAAGAGAATTGGAAGCTCGATGACAAACAAGGTCGGTACACTTTTTTCTCGCGGACGATTTCATACTTTACTAGAACACCCTACCTTGGAGTTCTTCCTATGCGTACCTTACTTATCTTGATTTGCCTACCTCTGGTAACATTCGCCCAAGGAAAATCGAAGGATAAAGCACCTGCGCCACCGCCAACCGTGGTGATTGCCGAAGCCGAGAAATTTAAGATTTTGGACGAAAAAGGTTGGAAAGTAACACATCAGAACGATTCGTATGCCTCACATACCTACGGGGGAATGTGGGTCTCTCACGGGGGGGGGCTTGGTGCCCCCGCTGCATCGGTTGGATCGATTGCCAGCTACACTTGCAAAATTCCCGTTGCAGGTGAATACCGCATTTGGTCGAAGTATCAGGCCCCTGCGTATTTCAATTATTTACACAAGATTGAAATCATTCAAGAGGGCAAAACTGTCTTCTCGCATGTGTACGGAAAAAAAGGGACCGATCGACTGTGGAGTTTTAGCGGAGAAAGCGATGAACTATGGTGGCCTTGGGGGATCGATCATGATTGTGCCGAAGCCCCTAAGACGATGGTCAAACTCGCAGCAGGTCCCGCAGAGATACGGCTTTCCACTGTTGAGAATGTGAAGCCTGCCGGCGATCGCTTTATTGATTTTGTCGTTCTCACAACGGAACCGAATGATACATACACAGGATTCAAACCCTATCAAGTGGGTTCGCCTTTTTGTCTGGAAGCGATTGCTGCAAACGAATTATATATTCGTTTCAAAAATACCCACGATAAACCCGCTCAATTAACGGTAACCCGCTGGGGGCATTTCCAACCCCAGTATCAATCTGCCACCACAAAAATCCCCGAAAAACCCGTAGAAGCTGGGCAAATGTCGGGTTGGATCAATATCGGGCCATTTTGTCGCTTAGTACACGATGAAGGGCTTTTATTATCGTTGGCTCCTAACACGAAATTTGTGGTTCAATTCTCACTGGATGCCGAAGGAAAAAAAATTGTCGTTGAGACAGAAAGAGCCTCGGGTGAAACGGTGGTTGTTCTGATTGATATTTGTTTGAATCCGAAATCGAAATGTCGAGCATCAAAAGAATATGCACAAGAAGTGATTGCCGAATAAGCAAAATGGCCCAAAGCAAACGGGGGCAAATAGCCTGAAAAGACCTTATTCTATGGTGCATTTACCGGTA
>CAZFDX010000219.1:0-5289 GCA_964518325.1 uncultured Alcaligenaceae bacterium
GAATGAAACTTGGTATTTCCATTGAATCGACAGGGTTGCCCTTTCGCGAGGCTCTCCCCGCGATTGCCAAACTCGGTGGGATCGGTGTGCAATTCCAAGCACTGGCGGCCCTGCACCCCCAGCAATTGGGTCAAACGGCTCGTCGGGAAATTCGGACGCTGCTCCGAAGCTACAGTTTAGAGCTTTTTTCGATCGAAACCCCTTTGCGATACGGGCTTGATATTTTTGAAAATCAACAAAAACGCCTCGAATATATTTCGGAAGTTATGGGATTCGCCTTTGATTTGGGTTGCCAAACTGTGGTGGTTCCCTTTCCCAAAATCCCCAACGAGAATGAACCAACCAAGCAGAATACCCTCAAAGAGAGCATCGAACACCTCGGTCGGCTCGGAGATCGGATCGGGGTCAATTTGGCATTTGATATTGGGCTTGATCCGGCAACCAACGTGGTCGAGTATCTCAAAAAATACGAAACCCCATGTTTACGAGTGAACTACGATCCGGCGAATTTTCTCATTCATCAACACGAGCCGACCTCGCAAATTTTTCCACTGAAGGATTGCCTCCAACACGTCCATGCTCGTGATATTCGCTCGGCCAATGCCAGCCAAGGGCCTAAGGAGGTTGCGGTCGGTGCGGGAGACCTTCCTTGGTTGGCCATTATCGGAACTTTATCTGCCTGTGAATATCGGGGTCCTATTGTGCTTCGCCGACAAGATGGAAACCGAATCGCTGACCTTGCGGTAGGCATCAAAACCTTAAAACAAGTAATGATTTAACACCTAATGATTAGGTTCAAAGTGAGTAATTATGCCAGAACGTGATCCCAACCTGTGTACAATCGAAGAAGCCATTGAAGAAATTCGAGCCGGCAGAATGATTGTCATGGTGGATGATGAACATCGAGAAAACGAAGGCGACCTTGTGATTGCTGCCGAGAAAGTCAATCCTCAGGCCATTAACTTCATGATCCGCCAAGCCTGTGGTCGTTTATGTCTGGCCATGTCCGGCCCAATGTGTGACCGAGTGGGACTAAAACTGTTGCCCGGCGTTCATCTGGACCCCTCTGCCACACCGTTCACACATAACTTTGATGCCCGATATGGTGTTTCTACGGGTATCTCGGCCTATGACCGTGCCAAAAGTATTCTGACCGCCATCGATGATAATTCCACCGCACAAGACCTCGTGTTCGATAAAGGCCACGTTGACGGGCTACGAGCACGGGAGGGCGGAGTTCTTGTGCGAGCCGGCCATACGGAAGGGAGCGTCGATCTGGCGCGCTTGGCTGGCCTAAAGCATGCTGCCGTCATCTGTGAGATCGTTCGCGAAGATGGCCACATGGCCCGTTTCCCCGACCTGATTGAGTTCTGCAAAAAGCATAATTTCAAAATGTGCAGTATTGCAGATTTGATTAAGTATCGTCGCAGCCGAGAACGATTAATCAAACGCGAAAACGTCCTTAAACTACCGACCGAATACGGCGATTTCGATATGTTCGCTTATTCATCGATGGTGGACCCCGAATTACATTTAGCCCTAACTTTAGGGAACATCGGTGTGGAAAAAGATGGGGTGATTTCCATCCATGAAGAACCCATTCTGGTTCGTGTTCATTCCGAATGTTTAACGGGGGATGTGCTTCATAGTGCCCTGTGTGATTGTGGTGTGCAATTGGATTGCGCCTTGAAGCAAATCGCCAAAGCAGGCCAAGGGGTTTTGCTTTACATGAGACAAGAAGGAAGAGGAATTGGCCTGCTCAATAAACTTCGCGCCTACAAATTACAGCAAGAAGAGGGCCTCGATACCGTCGAGGCCAATCAACGGCTCGGTTTTGCCGCCGACCTGCGACATTATGGGGTCGGTGCCCAAATCCTCCACGATCTCGGGGTTCGCAAAATTCGGCTCATGACCAATAATCCCAAAAAGGTTGTTGGTCTCGAAAGTCATGGCTTAGAAATTGTGGAGCGTGTCCCAATCGAAATACCGGCCAATCCCAACAATCTGCGATACCTCAAGACGAAAAAGACCAAACTGGGGCACCTGTTAAATGATATTTCCTAGGTTCATCAATACCTTTAGAATTGAAGGGCTTGCTAAATGTTATTTCTGAGGTTCATCACTGCCTTCAGATTAACGATGCAAGCCAGTCCTTGATGCCTTGAGCTGATTGATCCGAGACGACTAACTCGCCTTTATTTACAAACCTCGGTTTATAAAGTGTTGAATCAATTACTTAGGATCGAGATTATTTCATCTCTTTAATTGCCCAAAGATTTTTGAAACCTCGAAGATAAATGACCCCATCTGCCAAGGCAGGTGAGGCAGCAAAATCATCAGGCAGACGATTCGTTGCTAATTTCTCGAAGGTTCTGCCGGCTTTAATGACGTTCACTACACCATCCCGCGAGGTAGCATAAATTTTCCCATCGGCATACACGGGACTAGCACGATGGCGAGCCGTATGTCCACGATCGTTCCAGAGTTCCTTACCGGTTTTGGCATCAAGCCCCATTAAGGCCCCATTCTCGCGAACGATGTAAACCACACCATCCCAAAGCAACGGGGAAGGAACATCGGGAGTGCCATTCGGTTTTCGCCACAACTCGTGTTCACTGCCGATACCAAAGGTCCCTTTCGCATCGGGCTTGACCGCCACAATCGGACCATTTTTTGCAGTGGGCACCACAATCAGATCGGGTGTCACCAACGGAGTGGCCACAAATCGCAAGAATTTGTTGTAGGGGCTTTTTCCATCCTTCAGAGGTAAACGCGGATTCAAATCTTGTAAGCGCCAAATTTCGGAGCCATCTTTGAGATCGTGAGCAACCGTGTAATCGTTGCCATGCGTCACGAGGTAGCTTTGTTTCCCATTGGTCCACATCACGGGGGAAGCATAGCTATGTTCGTTTTCATCAGTACCATCGCTTTTTCGATTAACTCTCCATACTTCGCTACCATCTTTCGCTTCCACACACGCCACGATTTGTTTGCCCGTGCTAAGGAACATGAAATAAAGTCGATTCTCATGGAGAACGGGGGTGCTATGCATCCCAAATTGGATATTGAACTTCCCGTAACGCTGTTGTGCATCGAAATCCCAATTCTTTTTGCCGTCGAGGGTGTAACTAAACACCGTGCCCGACCCGACAAAGCCATAAACATTTTTTCCATCTGTGGACAAGGTTGCGGTGGCGCCGTTCCCTTCGTCATCACGCGCCTTCTTGGTCGCAGGTCCAATTTTCTCTTGCCAAAGGGGTTTCCCGCTCGTCGAAATACATTGCAAAATCAGGTCCGATTTATCTTCGCAGGTGAGGAAAATTTTATCCCCCCAGATGATCGGGGTCGAACACCCCATCCCTGGTAAAGGGAAGGACCAAAGGATATTTTTGTCTTTGCTCCATTCGGTGGCAAAGCCTTTTTCCTTGGAAATACCATCGCCAGTAGGGCCGCGCCATTGAGGCCAATTGTCGGCCATTACGAAGCCGGTACAAGCGAAAACCAAGGCCAATGAAAGTAATGAACGTGTCATAAAAAAGGGTCACTAAGGAAGGTTGGGGCGAACGAGACGATTCCTTTGGGATAGCGGAAATCGCCTCATTCGGAAAGATGATGCCTTTGCTTTGTTTTTGCTCGGGGAGGGCTTCCCACATTGGGAAGTATTTTACCTCATTCCTAATCGATCTAATATCGAAAAATGAGAGTAACCGACACCGGTGTTTTTAATCGGGAAGCACTTCGGAAAAGAGTCGGAGGAAGTTACCGTGCATGATGGCCCGTATATCCGAGTCGGAATAGCCCCGTTTTGCAAGGAGATCGGGGATTTTTTGCAGGTCGGCTATCGTATCAAGGTCTTTGGGGGTTTGTTCGTTTCCAAAACCCCCATCGAGATCGCTCCCAATCCCGCTATGTCGGCAATTCCCTGCGAGTTGGCAGACATGATCGATATTATCGACGGCTCTTTCGATGGTGATTTCTGGAATCGTTTGTCCACGAACGAGGCCATGTTGCAACATGATCGCATCGAAAGCCACACCTAAAACCCCGTCTCGTTCAATCACAAACTTGATTTGCTCATCGGTAAATTGTCGTTGCCAATCGGCAAATTTACGGGCATTCTGATGGCTTGCCAACACCCGCCCGCCGAAAATATCTCGCACTTGGTCAAAAGCGCGATCGGAAAGATGGGTCATGTCCAACACCATGCCCAATTTTTCGATGTTATTCAGAAGAGGGATCGCCTCGTAGGTCAAGCCGACCTCAGAACGAGTCCCCCCCCCGTATCGATTCGGTCCATAATGAGTAATACCGATCGCTCGCAAACCATGCGAATACCACTCGAAGATATTATCGGGGTCCAAAACAGGATCACCACATTCCATGCTCAAAATATAGCCAAAGGGAGTGCTATCGGGTTGCTCATTCAGCGCCTGTAAATGGGCTTGCAGATCGCTTTTGGTTCGGATCATTCTCATCCAACCACTTTTTTCCATAGCTCGGTAATAAGCAAGATGGGAATGTGCCACTGCATAGCAGGCTTCGGGTGTGGTGTATCCAAAACTGTGATTGATTCGTTCTTCGATTCGGGCAAGCACCGTCGCAACACCAACGCGAACTTCGGCTTTTTTCAACTCGGGAAAGCTGACGGTTCCCCGCTGACGACCTAAATCGGTCATGTTGTAAGTAATTTCTTGTACCCGAATATCCCGAACATCCATGCGCAAATCGCGGTTCCAATCGACCGCATTCAAACCCAAGTCAAGGTGAGCATCGAAAATGAGCATAACAACAAAACTTCCAAGGTTTAAGGTTCAAGGGGGGGTTGTATAATCTTAATCGTTGCATCTTTTATAGGGGAATCGAATGCGAATTGGAGTCACTCTGTGTTTTCTGATCGTTCTCAGTGCCTGCCTTCATGCGGATGATTGGCCTCAGTGGATGGGACCAAAACGCGACAATGTTTGGCGGGAAGACGGAATTTTGGACAAGTTTCCCAAAGACGGCCCCAAAGTCCTTTGGCGAGTCCCCATCGGTGGGGGTTATTCCTCTCCTTCGATTGCGAACGGAAAAGTGTATGTCACCGACTTTTTAACTAAGGGAGACAACACGAAAGAAGTTTATTCTCGAACAAATTTTGATGGGAAAGAACGTATCCTGTGTTTAGATGCCAAAACAGGCAAAGAAATTTGGAAGTACGAATACAATCGCAAGTACACCATTAGCTTTCCCAACGGTCCACGCTCGGCCCCTACGGTGGATGAAGATCGCGTTTATACTTTGGGGGCTGAA
>CAZFDX010000220.1:0-2110 GCA_964518325.1 uncultured Alcaligenaceae bacterium
CAGTTCTAACCATTTTGTGATAATCTGACTATCGGCAATTTGAGTGAAAATTTGTTGGAAAGTGAGAATATCGCTGGTTCGCCAAACTCCGACCCTTGTGCGTGCCAACAACGACAACAGCATACGGGTCGGGGGATCGAAACTGCGTAAGTGACGATCGATGAGCGTGGCATTGGTGAGCGAATCGGCACAGAGATGCGCCAATGATTCGTGAGATTGCCCAGAAACACTGCGTCCGGTTAAAAGGCGTTCTGCCACCCCCGTTAGCACCTCTGGGGTATACTGAGAGAACAACGCAGCCGGATCGTCCTTTTCAAAAGCACGGTATTCAAATTGAGTTAAGTCCATTCTGAACAAGATATAGATTGCCCTGCGAGAGAAAAAGGGCCAGCCTCAGTAGATGATGCGTCAGGGAATGAGCGATGAACAGAAGGGATAAAGGATGAAAGAAGAGAAAGGGTGAGGGAATGAAGGATGAAGGAGAAAGGATGAGGGATAAGAACGAACGGATGCGTGCGGGAGATTCCCCCCCCCCTTCAGGCCCTTTCTCGTTGAGAGAGTGGTTAGGGCGAGGGAAAATCACATCAACATATGAGGATTCGTTAGATCAAATGGATTGGCAGCAGGTTGAGTGAATCACGTTACTTTAACCCCGATTTTCGTCGTCGGAAACGATCTTGTTATCCCCTCCTTGAATGGCCGTGCTACGGTTAGCCAAAATGATCCCCTCTAACTCGGTTCCTTTTTGGTTCCATTTAATCAAAGGGGTTGTAATGAAAGTGGTGGTCAAAGCCATAATCACGAGCATGGCAAAGACACTCTCGGGGATAACTCCTAAATCACGTCCCAAATTAATGACTACCAATTCGATTAATCCCCTTGCGTTCATCATCGAACCGATTACGAAAGATTCTTTCCGATTAAATCCCGTTAAGTAAGCGGCCACACCACAACCAATGAGTTTGCTCCCAATGGCTGCCGCTAAAATTAGCCCACACATCAACCAAAGATCGAGGTTTTCCAATGCTTGAATACTCGTTCTCAAGCCTGTGTAGACGAAAAAAATCGGTAAGAAAAAAACGGCCACCATATCTTGGAGCTTGGCTTGGATAGCCTCGCGGATGGGGGGTTGATCGCTGAGAATTGCCCCAAGAATAAACGGTCCAAAGATCGCAAAAATACCAATGCGATTGGTAATCATGGCACACAGGAACATGAGTACAAACACCACCGTCAGGGCGGCCCCAGAAAGTTGCCCCCGATGAGAGCGAAACGATCGATTCAACCAGCGTACCAATAAAGGACGAACCAAAAAGATCATCACCAAAACAAAGGTGATTGTGTAGGCCAACATTTTCAACATCAAAAGAAAGGAGAAGCTCGCTTCCGGATGGGACGGGTCTCGGGATCGTTCCAGAGAAGTGACCGTGGCCAAGATGATCCAGCCCAAGGCATCTTCTACCGCAGCTGCCGAGATCGTCACTGTGGCAATCCGAGTTTTGGTAATCCCCAATTCCATCATGATGCGCCCTAACACGGGAACCGCCGTAATCGAAAGGGCCGTCCCCATGAACAGGGTAAAGCCCAATCGTTTTTCAGGTGTTAATCCAAGCTGATCGAAAATCAAAGAGGCCACGAGCATTCCACTGGCAAAAGGCAAAATGATCCCCGAAATGGATATGGCAGTCGCGGCTCGGCTGCGTTCGCGTAGGTGGTGGAATTCAAATTCCAACCCAATCAGAAACAGCAGGAAGATCAAGCCGAGTTGGCTGAGCACGGCAAAGATACGCGGCAAAAAGGAATCGACCAACTCTTGAGGAAGCGGGCCGTTCTCGCCTATCAAGCTCGGTCGAAACAGCCATTGCCACCATTCGGGAAAAAGCCAGCCGAACAAAGAGGGGCCAAGAACGATCCCCGCAAAAATTTCACCCACCACAGCGGGTTGACCAATTTGACGAAACAACAAGCCAAAAAATCGGGCCACCACCAAAATGACGCCCAGCTGAATTAACACCGGAAAGATCAACGTTTCGACATCTCAGGATTGAAATAGCCGAATCGCTTCGAGAAAAGAAATCGTGGAAGAATCACCAATAACCAGTTCTTGCAT
>CAZFDX010000221.1:0-3630 GCA_964518325.1 uncultured Alcaligenaceae bacterium
AATTTGGTCGCAATCCGCGAATCGATACGAAATTGGTCGGTGGGCGCGATCATTGGACACCGTTAACCCCATTGCTTTTGATTGGTGGGGGCTTGCAAATGGGGCAAGTGGCGGGCACATCAACGCCACGGGCCGAGCAACCCGCAAGCCAGCCGTATTCCCCTGCCGAGTTGTTTGCCACTATCTTTCACGTTCTCGGAATTGATGGAGAAGTGGAACCGCCGGCCACCCGTCAAGGGAGCCGACCGATCGTCGAAAATCAACGTCTGGGGGGCCGACCGATTCCGGAATTGATCTAAGCCAAGACGCTCTTCGGTTTCGATCTCATGAATGTCGAACGTAATTAGCAAATGCTCCCGATGGGTGATGACGAGAGAGAGGGCCTCGTTGAGAACATCGAATTTTTTCAGGGGATTGCTATCTTAAATGAGACCCTGAAAGCGGTATGATAATGGTGATTAGTTTTCCCTCCAAGTAAAATTGACCTGTCAAGGAATCACTCTTATGAAGCAATTCTTCGGCGAGATGCGTTGGATAGGTGTGGTGGCCTGTTGGGTCGGCATGTCGGCAATAGGTCGAGCCGATGAGGTCAACTATCTCAAGCAAGTCAAACCTTTACTCGAAGCCCGTTGCTATGCCTGTCACGGGGCATTGAAACAACAGGGGAAATTGCGTTTGGATACCGTGGCCTTGGCACTGAAAGGAGGTGCTTCCGGCCCCGCATTGGTGAAAGGCAACCCCGACAAGAGTGAACTGATCGCACGGGTCACCACGAAAGAAATTGCCGAGCGTATGCCTCCCGAGCATGAAGGGACCCCGTTGAATCAAGCGGAGATCGATCTGTTGCGGAAATGGATACAGGCCGGCGCTCCGCATCCGGCGGATGAAAAGCCCGAAGCGGACCCGCGTGAACACTGGGCTTTTCGTCCCATCACTCGGCCCGAAGTTCCGAAGGTCAAAAATGCGCCTTGGGTCCGGAATCCGATTGATGCGTTTGTCTCGCAACAGCACGAGAAACGGGGGTTGACCCCACAACCTGAGGCCGATCGGGCAGTGTTGTTACGTCGCCTTTACCTCGATTTAATTGGGGTACCGCCGACCCCTGAAGAGATTGCTTCGGTGCAGGCCGACAAACGACCCGACTGGTACGAACGAACCGTCAGCCGCTTGCTTGATGATCCCCGCTATGGGGAGCGTTGGGCCCGCCATTGGATGGATATTTGGCGCTATAGCGATTGGTGGGGGCTGGGCAGTGAATTGCGGAATAGTCAGAAACATATTTGGCATTGGCGCGATTGGATTATTGAATCGTTGAATCAGGATTTGGCCTACGACGAGATGGTTCGACAAATGCTTGCCGCCGATGAGCTTTATCCAAATGATCTCAACAAGCTCCGTGCTACAGGTTTTTTGGCTCGGAATTATTTCTTGTTCAATCGACATCAGTGGTTGGATGAAACGGTAGAACACGTCAGCAAGGCTTTCCTTGGTTTGACGATGAATTGTGTGCGGTGTCACGACCACAAATACGATCCATTCCCGCAGATCAATTACTACCAACTTCGGGCTTTTTTCGAGCCATATCATGCTCGGCTGGATGTAGTGCCGGGCGAGTTGAATCTCGAACGGGATGGCATTCCTCGCGTGTTCGACGCTTGGCCGGATGATCCCACCTATCGCTTTATTCGCGGCGACGAAAAGAATCCGGATAAATCGAAGAATATCGCTCCCGCAGTGCCGAAATTTTTGGTTCCGGAATTACCCGAAATCAAGCGGGTCGATCTTCCTTTTGAAGCATGGCAACCGCAACGCCGAGCGTGGGTCATCGAGAATCATCTCAATCAAGCCAAGCAAAAACTCGCAGCGGCCGAGAGTGACCTTGCCAAGCTCAAGGAGAGAATCGCCCGTCTGAAGGATGATCCGAAAGAGCGGGATACCGCCCAAGGTTCCCCACCAACGGACCCAAAGAAACAACCGCTGATCCATGAAAAATTTACCAAGCTCGACCCGAAACGATGGCAGACTTTCGGCGGGCAATGGAAACAACAGGCCGATCGCTTGGAGCAAACGCAAGATGGGGCGCAACGCTCGGTCCTTCGATTGCTCGAAAAAGCCCCTCGGGATTTCGATGCCACCTTCCGATTTACCCTTTTGGGCGGAAGCCAATGGCGGAGCATCGGTCTAGGTTTCGATGCTGCCGACGACGACCCCACCAAAGACACTGCCGGCAAATATCACGAGCAAATGGTCTACGTCAGTGGGTATAGTGGCGGCTCGAAAATTCACGCTGTCTACAACGATGGGGGTCGATGGAACTATCCTCCCGAACCGGCCCTGCGTCTGTTGCCCATCCAACTGAAGCGAGAATATACCCTGCGAGTTCAGGTTCGCGATCGAACCATCAACGCCTATCTCAATGGTACACCGGTGCTAGCATGCGAGACCGCTTTGCCTCGTCGCGAGGGGCATCTGCAATTGATTACGTTCGATGCCTTGGCGGTGCTGCAAGAATTTCGACTCGACCCCCTCGGCGCGGAGGTGAAATTATTACGCTCCGATAGCCCCTTGTTGAAAGGGGGAGCGGCAACACCTGAGGCGACTCGGGAGGATTTGCTCGTCGAGCAAGCCATCGCAGAAGCGGCCGTTGCGGTGGCCAAAGCCGAATTAAATGCACTCGAACGGCGCGCCCAAGCATGGCAAGCGATCTGGTCGCAAGCTGCCGAGAACGAACAACGGAGCACACATGCCGCAGCGATCCAAGCCCTGCGTGAACTCAAGGTGGCCCAAACGCAACAGGCCTTGATCCTAGCGGAACGCGAGCAAAAACGGGCCACCACTCCCGACAAACAAGCCGCCACAAGCAAAGCTGTACAAGCAGCCAAGGAGGCACTGGCTCAAGCGCAAGCGAATCTTCGGGCCGAAATCAAAGCCAGCGATAAGCTCGAAGAATTTGTCGGGGCACGTTGGACGCCGACCCGTTTCCGAAGCTCCACGGCGGATGATCCCGCCCCAAAATTCTTGCCCTATAGCACGGGCCGCCGAACGGCCTTGGCCAAGTGGATTACCGATCCCCGAAATACGTTGCCGGCTCGGGTTGCGGTCAATCATATTTGGAATCGGCATTTTGGTACCCCTTTGGTGGCCTCCGTATTTGACTTCGGTCGGAAAGGTTCCCCCCCAACTCATCCCGAGTTGCTCGATTGGTTGGCCAGCGAATTCATCGACAAAGGTTGGAGCATGAAGCATCTGCATCGATTGATTGTTGAATCGGCCACTTATCGGATGTCGAGTACGGCTTCTTCGGCGGAGAATCGAAACCGCGACCCCGACAATATCTACTTGTGGCGACGAACCGCAGGGCGGATGGAAGCCCAAATTGTGCGGGATAGCCTGTTGGCGTTAGCGGATCAGCTCGATACGAAGAGGGGAGGGCCATCGATTCCCGCAGCCGAGCAGGCCACGACCAAACGCCGCAGTATTTATTTCTTCCATTCCAACAACGAACGAAATCCGTTTTTGGCCACTTTCGATGATGCCCTCGTTACCGATTGTTATCGCCGAGAACAGAGTATCGTTCCCCAGCAGGCTTTAGCTTTGACCAATAGTCGGTTGGTCCTTGATGTTTCCCGC
>CAZFDX010000222.1:0-1717 GCA_964518325.1 uncultured Alcaligenaceae bacterium
ATCTATGACTCGATCTGTTTTGAAGCGGTTGTTGGGATTTCTCATCTGGATCAATTGCTACAATAACTCTTTTCATTACTTGCAGGGGTTTTTGTCTTGGACTTTCCAACCATTTACTCGGTGCGTCAAATCGCAGAGCAACCCACCGTCTCGAATGTGGCAGATACGGTTTACCAATCGTGGCTGAATTCTCCCGTTGCGAAACGGGTCAAACCCGGTCAACGCATCGCTATTGGTTGTGGTTCTCGCGGAATTAATCAAATCGGTTTGATCGTTCAACAAACGGTCCGAGCCTTTCAGGAATTGGGCACCAAACCGTTCATTGTTGCTGCCATGGGGTCGCATGGAGGCGCGACCCCTCAAGGACAACGGGAATTGTTGGCCTCTTATCGAATTTCCGAAGAGGAATTGGGAGTTCCTGTGGTCACCGATATGGAGGCCCAAGTGATCGGCACCAATTCTTGGGGCGAACCCGTTTGGTGGGACAAAAACGCTTTGGCAGCCGATGGCGTGGTGACCGTATCGCGAATCAAGCCTCACACCGATTATCGAGGGCCTTACGAGTCGGGCATTACCAAGATGCTCGTGATTGGTCTGGGGAAACGCGAAGGGGCCTCGCAACATCATCGCTGGGGCTGGAAAGGCCTGCAACAAATGCTTCCCGAATCGGCCAAAGTCATTCTCGAAAAAACCAAGTTTTTGGGGGGGCTGGCCATTCTGGAAAATGCGCAAGAACTCACGGCCCATCTGCAAGTGGTCGATCGGGATGAGCTTCTGCAAGTCGAACCTCAATTGCTCAAAAGAGCATTTGAGTTAATGGGGCGTCTTCCGTTTGATGAAATTGATGTGCTTGTGGTGGGGGAAATTGGGAAGAACTATTCCGGCGCAGGGATTGATCCGAACGTGGTGGGGCGATTGCTGATCGAAGCGGCCCCCGAACTGGAAACCAATAAACCCAAAATTACCCGCATGTGCGCTCTGGACCTGTCGCCGGAAAGTCATGGGAATGGTACGGGGGTAGGGATTGCCGATCTGACCACACAACGGCTTTTGGATCGTATCGAGCAGGAACCTTTCCGAATGAATAACCTCACGGCCTGTTTCTTGTGGCGTTCCAAATTACCTTTGGCGTTTCCGAATGATCGGGAATGTATTCAAGCGGCTCTCGATACTTGCTGGCAGCCCATTCCTGAAAAACTCAAATTCGCGATTATTCCCAACACGTTAGAGGTGGCCGAGTTGTGGGTCTCTCACCCCTTAGCCGAGTGGGCCAAAACGCAATCGACCTTGGCGGTGAATCCCACTCCCATGGCGATCCCCTTCGACGAGAACGGGAATTTGAAGCAAGAAATGCTTTTCCCTCATTGCGTTCGTGCCAAACGAAAAGTTTAACCGAACCGTCACAAAACCTGTGCTAGGATGGTAACATGCAAATACTGTTTTGGGATATTGACGGAACACTCATTCGCAGTGGCGGGGCCGGCAAAGCCGCGATGGAAAATGCCCCGACTGCAGAATTTGGTATCCCATTTGTTCACGATATGGTTGCCTTATCTGGGGGGACTGATTACAGAATCTAACCCAATATTCTACCAGTTCAGTGGACACGACACAAAGCCGAAAATATACAGAGATTGAATTGGCACTCCCTGTCCCGTGTAAAACAACAACTGACACTGCGTGTCGGAGAAAATACGACGCACGCGTTTACCAAACG
>CAZFDX010000223.1:0-2619 GCA_964518325.1 uncultured Alcaligenaceae bacterium
ACTTTACCCAATGTGCATAGTTTTGCCATCTCGCCCGACGATCAATTTCTTTTTGTGATGGCGACCAATGCGAACAGTGCAGGCAATGGAAGAAATTTGAATGCTGATAAAGTTTATTTGGGGAACTTCTCACCGATTCACATTTTTCAACTCGGGGTTCCCGAAACTAAAAAGAAGTCCTGAACCGATTTATTAGCTCTACTTCTTTTGAAGCTCTCCTCTTCCTGATTAGAAAAAAGTCTGCCCGCGCCGTTGGACCGGTCTCCATTGAACTCGTACCTCTGAGCTTTTTACAATTTTACCTTTTAACAAGAGGAACAACACTCACTTAATGGGGCTGAAAATCTATACAATGTCTCATTGGTATAAATGAGGAACAGAATGAGTGCGTTGATTGAACCGCGAACCTTGAAGGGCTTTCGCGATTATCCCCCGAACTTGATGATTCCCCGTGAGCGATTACTCGAAACGGCTCGTCGGGTTTACCGGAGTTATGGCTTTGCACCGATTGATACTCCTGCCATCGAATACACCGAGATACTATTGGGCAAAGGGGGAGAAGAATCGGACCGGCTGATATATCGCTTTCGGGATCATGGGGATCGCGACGTGGCATTGCGGTTCGATCTCACGGTTCCGTTTGCTCGTTTCGCAGCTCAATATGTCGGGCCTAACTCAGGGCAATTACCGGTTCCTTTCAAAAGATATGCAATGGGGCCAGTTTGGCGGGGTGAAAATACCGCCCATGGGAGATACCGAGAATTTTGGCAATGCGATTTTGATACCATCGGCACGACCTCCAATGCCTCGGATATTGAAGTGGCCCTTGTCATCCATGACCTTTTTGCTGCCCTTGGGTTCGATCGTTTTGAAATTCGTTTTAATAATCGATTGATCCTCAATGGGCTATTGTCAATCATGGGACTTTCCAGCATGGCTGTCCCTTTACTGCGTTCTCTGGATAAGCTCCTGAAGATTGGACCTCAAAAAGTAATCGAGGAGATGATTCGCGAAACAGGTATCAATTCGGAGAATGCCACTCGGATTGTGGATTTAGCGAACATTAAAGGATCGAATGAAGAAATTTTAGCATCGGTGGAATCGGCCTACGGGAGCAATCCACAAGCAGCACAGGGCATTGCCAATCTTCGGGAATT
Organism: uncultured Alcaligenaceae bacterium; assembly: GCA_964518325.1. GTDB lineage: Bacteria > Planctomycetota > Planctomycetia > Gemmatales > Gemmataceae > SKW135. The sequence goes on from CAZFDX010000223.1 coordinate 1,158, forward strand.
ATTGAGTGTGGTGAAGGCAACGGGGCTGAACGAAGCTCGCTTTAAGGTGGACCTGAGTATTTGCCGAGGGTTAGACTACTATACGGGAACAATCTACGAAACTTTCCTGCTCGACAAACCGGAAATTGGTTCCGTTTGTTCGGGGGGCCGTTATGATAATTTGGCGGCTCTTTACACCAAGCAACAGCTTCCGGGTGTGGGGGCCTCTCTGGGGGTGGAGCGCCTTCTGGCAGCAATGGAAGAACTCAAATTGTTGGGAACAACCAGTACCCCTGCCCCTGTCATTATCTTTAACTTCTCGAAAGAATTGATGCCTAGCTACCAATTGATGGCTCGTCGAATTCGTGCTGCCGGTATTGGTGTGGAGGTCTATCCCGAAACGAAGAAACTGAACGCTCAGTTCCAATATGCCGAGAAGAAAGGTTTCGCCGCAGGGATTATTGCAGGGACCGACGAGATGACCCAAGGGGTTTGGAAAGTGAAAGATTTGAAAGCCCGCACCGAGATCGTCACCTCGGAATCCCAAATCCTTGATACAATCCGAAATATCACAGGATAAACCTCACGATCACTCAATCATACTCACGATGAACACGATCACTCAGTCATACTCATGATGAAGTAATAAAATTGGTGATGACTAATTCATCATCATAATAAAAAAATAAACCTCACCCTTACTGGATAAACCTCTTTTGAGATTACAAGTGAAGCCATCTGAATTTACGGTGAGTTCACCGGAATCGGGTCAGACCATTGCAGCATTTTTGAAAGTGAAGCTGGGTCTATCTTGGTCGAAAGCCAAAGCGTTGGTCGAATCGGGACAAGTGAAAATCAATGGGCAAAAAATCACAGATGTTGCCACCCGAATCAAAACGGGGAAACTCGTTCAGGTTGGCACGGCCCCGACTCGTTCCTCTGAAAAGATTCGTTCCTCCGAGAAGGTTCGATCATCCCCACCCTCCGATTCTCCGAAGAAAAAAGCTCTCGCAAAATCGCGGCTCGATTCTTACACAGGCCCTTTGCCTTCTTTAGTCTATGCCGATGAGCATATTGCCGTTTTCGATAAACCTTCGGGATTGACCAGTACACGAACCGCAGAAGAACTACGGGATTTTTCCGAACGAGAAAGGGCTTATCTTCCGGTGACCTTACAGGAACTCGCGCCCCGATTATTGGGTTCCGCGGGACGCCAGATTTTTCCTGTCCATCGGATCGATCGAGAGACATCGGGATTAATCATTTTGGCACTGAAGCAATCGGCGAAAAAAAACCTCGAAGAACAATTTCGAGAACATTCCATTTCTCGTCTGTATCTTGCCCTCACCCGTGGAGTTCCCAGCACAGGTAAAATCGAGTCGCACTTCGTAGCCGATCGGGGCGATGGCCGACGAGGTTCCTCTCCAGATGGGAGCGGACAACGGGCCGTCACTTTTGTCAAACTGCTCCACCAATCTCAAGG
>CAZFDX010000224.1:0-2517 GCA_964518325.1 uncultured Alcaligenaceae bacterium
TGAAAAGTTTCGATCTTCCCCGGAGTTGGGGCAGCCGTGTGGCCGGTTTATCACCTGGATGATGATAAAATCGATCAAAGCCAAAGTAACCCCATGCTTTGGATGGTCCCCACCATGGGGGACGTGCCGCCGACAAAATTATTAGTGGCGAACCCATGTCCGGCGAATCGGGTGACCTGAAGCAAGCGACTCGGATCGCTCGGACAATGGTGACCCAATTTGGTATGTCGGAACGTTTAGGACCGGTGGCGTTTCGTCAGGGGGAGGAGCACGTTTTCCTCGGAAAGGAGATTCACGAATCGCGTGATTTTTCCGAAGGGACCGCACAGATTATCGATCAAGAGGTGCAACGCATTCTCCGCGAGGCCGAAGAACGAGCCAAAAATCTCGTCATTAAATATCGCCACCAACTGGAGCTTTTGACCCAAGCCCTTCTCGAACGGGAAGAACTCAACCGCGACGAGATCGAACAACTTTGGGGCGCTCGACCCAAACTCGACGATGCCGAATCGACGTCATCGACTTCAATGACTTCATCGACCTCATCAAACTCAACGAATTCATCGACTTCTCAAGGGGAGTAATCCTTCTGCGAGAATGATTGCCATTCAACCCCAATCGAAAATACGATTCGCTCTCTCTCAGCCTTCGATGACGACCTTCCCTTGGAACATCTCAATTTGATCGCCCCGAGTGACGGCATATTGAAACTGGGCCGAGTGTGTGGTGACGGCGGCCCCCACCGATCCCTCCCGATCGATCGCAATAAAGGCCACAGAAACCGGCGTTTTGCCCCGTCGCTTGGCCGTGATGTGATGACGTTTCGCCGCTAATTCACAGGCTTCTTGGGCCGTTTTCCCCTGACGCATTTGCTCGACCATGAATTGTGCCCCAACAATCCGAATGATCTCTTCCCCCACACCCGTAGCACCGGCGGCACCTGCTTCATTATCGACATACAACCCCGAGCCAATAATGGGACTATCCCCAACACGTCCGGGCAATTTGTAGGATAACCCCGAAGTAGTACATGCTCCGGCCAGATTGCCTTGAGCATCGCGACCCAGAACCGTTACGGTGTCATGCGTCCAAGGTTCGGCGACCTTCATTTGATGGGCATTTTTCTCCCATAAAGCGACCGTCTCAGGGGTCAACAAGGTTTGCAAAGGATACCCGTTTTGTAAGGCAAACCATTCGGCCCCTTTCCCCACGAGCAAAATATGAGGGGTTTTCTCTGCAACGAGTTTCGCTAAGGAAGCCACATGCCGGATATTTTCGACTCCGGCCACAGCCCCACAATCCAACGTCCTGCCATCCATTACAGCCGCATCCAGCGAAACGGTACCGATGCTATTTCCTAAACCCCCGTAACCGACCGAGGTCACCGAGGGATCATCTTCTACGGCTTGTGCCCCTGCTATCACCGCATCGAGAACGCTTTTGCCTTCCCGAAATGCTTTGACCACAGCACGGGCCGCAATGATTCCAAAAGACCAAGTTGAAATCGAAATCGGTTCACTCATAGGGGTTTTTGCTTTAGGTTTCTAGATCAAGTTTTATTTCGTTCAATCGTTTTATTTGTTCAGCCCACTCGTTATTTCTTCGTGCAAAACGAGATCATTAAGATATGTCCTACGAAAGAGCAAAACAAGTATTCTGGTTTTTCTCAGAATCCATTTCTGCCCGAGACCCTTGCTTTTCACACATTCGATCTTTTCACACATTCGATCTTTTCACACGTTCGATTGGGAAAAGACTCGAACCAAGATGGGCCGCAATTTTACGATGGCACGGGCACGATGACTGAGGGCTTGTTTGACCCGTAGCGATAATTCACCGAAGGTTTTGTGAAATTCGATGACTTCAAAAAGCGGGTCGTATCCAAATCCTCCTGTTCCCCGAGGTTCACGAACAATCCTGCCCCAACAACGGCCTTCAGTGGTTGCAAGGATTTCACCATTGGGAGCCGCCAAACTGGCAACACAAACGTAGTACGCTTCTCTTTGAGGATCGGGAGTATCGCCAAGTCGTTCCAATAACTTCCTATTATTGGCCAGATCATCGCCATGAGTCCCCGCATATCTTGCAGAAAAAACCCCCGGTTCGCCGTTCAGTATCGGGACAACCAGTCCACTATCTTCCGCCAAAACATACTCGTTCACTTGTTTGGCGTATTGCGATGCTTTCAGATTGGCATTCTCAACGAAAGTGGTACCGGTTTCATCGACCTCAGTAATCGAAGGATACCCCGAAAGATTGACAAGTTCTATTCCAAGGTCTCCCAAAAGATCGTGCAATTCGACGAGCTTTTTATTGTTGAAAGAACCCACAACTAATTTTGGCATACAGAACCCAACCAAGATAAAAACGAAAATCACCCTTTTAAGATACGATTTATCGCTTTTAAGATACGATTTATCGTTCTGATCGAGATCAGGAAAATTTTGTGCGGAAACCCTATCAATCCTCAATCAAGGTTGGGCTTATTGCTTCTTGTCCTTCTCTTTTGCTTTAGGA
>CAZFDX010000225.1:0-2140 GCA_964518325.1 uncultured Alcaligenaceae bacterium
GTCAAGATATTTTTACCCACTTCATAGGTCTGTTTCACCAAACCCACTTTCGGAGCAAACCACAGTGTGGTTTTCGCTTTGGTATCCCCCTCGGTGACATCACAATTAATGACCAACGCCAAGTACTTCCCTGCCGGTACCGTAACGCCTTCAAAGCTGGAGTGCAAGGTGACCGAAGCGGCCTTTTTGCCGAGTTTGTAGTCTTGTTTCCAAGTTTCGTTCTCCTTGCTGGGATTTTTGATTAACAAAATCGGCGGGACCAATTCATCCTCATCCATCTTGTACCGATAGACCCCGTTCCCTTTGATGGCGACCTGTTCCACAGCAATCACTTTATCCTTAATGCTCGCTTCCACGCGGAAACACATTTGGTTACCGACTTTTTCCTTGCTTTTGACGGTGACCACAAATCGATCTTCTTGACCGGCAATTTTATAAGTCCATTTATGACCAATCGCTAGGGGGTAAATTTCTGTGGCATTGACACTCTCTTGGGCCGAAAGGGTCAGCAGAGTGCAAATGCCAAGAATCGCACTGGCAAAGAAGGCTCGCAGCATGTTTTATCTCAATCGGGTTTCAAAAGAGATTATACGGCTTTCATGCCCGCATTCCCAATTTTCTAAAGCGGGTTCCAAGTGGGAAAGGAACGAACTTTACACTTTACGCCAAAGAGCCTCGTTGAGAAAAACGAAGGGAGCGAATCGAAAGGGGCAGCAGCGATTCTTTCTTTCGCGGTGGGTCATCGTACCGAGCTTTCGGTCGTCGAAGCAGAGCGAATCGAAGGGGGCAGTAGCGATTCCTTCCATTCCCAAGAACCGAAGTCTGATTCCTTTTCCCAAATCTGAAAAACCGAGTCGTAAGGATTTTTTTCATCCTTCGGGAAATAGGTCGATTCTTTAAGGGTCCACGTTCCAGGTATCGACTTGGGAAAAAAGGTATCGCCAGAAAATTCTCCCTGAACGATGGTGAGATACAGTCGCTGAATTTGGTTTAGGAATAACTCGTACACTTGCTTCCCTCCGATGACCATCACCTCGGGAGCGTTTTGGGCACGTTCTAATGCTTCTGCCATCGAACTCACACAAGCGACCCCCTCGATGGTCTGGGGAGTTCGAGACAGAACAATGTTCTGACGTCCTTCTAAAGGTTTCCCGAGACTAGCGAAGGTAGTGCGTCCCATGAGAATGGGCTTTCCCATCGTGAGTTTACGGAATCGTTTCAAATCGTTGGGTAAATGCCAAGGGAGTTTCCCTTGGGAGCCAATCACCAAATTTGGCCCAATCGCAACGATGGCGCTGAGGATCATCGGACACCTGTTGAGCGTACAAAAGAATCGCAGTAGGCTTCAAACACACTTTCGGTCATAAGTAACTGCTGAATTTGTGTGATGGCCTCTAGGGTTCGATCGATCTGTTCACAAATTCGGTCGGGGCCAACCTGCTCGAAATAGCGGGTCAAAATTTCTTTTTCCGAAGCCTCCGTAAGCGAGGTCGGAGTGCCAAAGCCCAAATAGAGACTCTCTTGAAAAAGGCTAATCATGAGCCGTAAGGTCATCACAGCCCGTCGGCGTCGCAAACCCGCGCCTGCGTCTTTGGGAGCTTCTTCAAGAAATTCTAACCAGCGTTGACATAAAGCAACCGAATCGACGGGGATTTGCCCGAGAAACGAAACCAGATCGCTCCGAAAAGACCACAAATCCTCATCGTTCAGTTCCAGGGCCTGACCGATTGAACCCTGTGCCAGCGAAATGATTCGCGCTCGTTTCTGGGCATCCGTCACCTCATTCTCGCGAAGAATCTCGTCGATCAACTCTGCAGGGAGCGGGGAAAAATGGATAATCTGGCAGCGGGAAACAATCGTTTGTAATTGGCGTTCCGTGCCAGGTCCCCCGATCAAAATAAGCAAAGACCCCAACGGTGGCTCTTCTAAAGTTTTGAGAAACGCATTGGCGGCCTCGCGATTGAAATCGTCCACATGATCGATGATGGCGATTTTTCGGCGTCCCCGACTGGGTTTGAGTCCAAGTTGCGAGATGACCTGATGGATACTCTCAATGTTGAAGTAGAGACTTTCTTCAGGACGCGAGGCCAATATCACATCGGGATGCGACTGAGCTTCGACCATAGCACAACTGGGACAA
>CAZFDX010000226.1:0-6648 GCA_964518325.1 uncultured Alcaligenaceae bacterium
GGCCCGTGGTGGTCTTCTTGACGCCTTTGCAACTTCTCTTGACTGTATCCCGACTTTCTCCCATCCGCACGAAGTCGCGGGCAAGTGTCTTGCCTGCTTCGGAACGAACCACATGCAAATCAACCTCTTTGCAGGCCAGGTGCCGCTCTTCCTGGCGAATGTCAAGCGGCACCCCCGATGACCGAGCAACGGGTCCCGAAGCGCCGCGGTTGATCGCATCTTCTTGGGTGAGTCCGCCGACCCATTTGGTTCGATCCAAGAAAATACGGTTCTTATTCAACAGTTTCGAGATATCGGCATGGGCTTTCCGGAAATCGTTTCTGATGAAGTCGCGAATCATAGTGACCCATCGATCATCCACATCGAACACTCGCCCACCGACACGGGTGAAACTGGGGTGAAAGCGTTGCACTGCCATGCGCTCGAAGATGTTGTAAACCTTCTCCCGCATGTTGAACGCATACAGAAACGCTGTGATTCCCCCTAAATCGAGAGCGGCTGCCCCCACACATAAAAGGTGATCGGAGATGCGGGCCAACTCTCCAATAATTGTCCGAATATACTTGCAACGGGGGGTCAGTTCGATCCCCATCAGGGTTTCGACGGCATGATGCCAAGCGATTTCGTTGAGGATCGGCGAGATATAATTCATCCGGTCCACAATGGTCACATATTGGTTATAGTCGAGGTCTTCCCCTAGTTTTTCAAACCCCGAGTGGAGGTAACCAATATCGGGCACAGCCTTGACAATTGTTTCGCCGTCGAGCGTTAGCACCAAGCGAAGGGTCGTATGGGTCGCAGGGTGTTGCGGTCCGAAGTTCAGCGTGTAGAGAAATTCCTTGTCGGCTGTTTCTTCAAGGGGAAACGTCGAGGTGGCTTCCAATGGCATGATTAGGCCTCGGCTCGAATAATGGGGGCAAAGTTATGACGCTCTCCCCGTCCACGCAACGGGTAATCTTTACGGAGTGGGAACGAGGCAAATCCTTCGGGCATTAGGATTCGTCTCAGGTCGGGATGGCCATCGAAAACCACGCCGAACATATCGTACACTTCCCGTTCCATCCAATCGGCCCCTTTCCACAGCTCGTAAACACTGGGCAGCACGGGTTCGGGATCGTCCAATAAAACCTTGACGAAGAATCGTTCGGCGGTGCTGACATTGGCCAGAGCATACACAACACCGTAGCGGTGTTTGGCGTTCGGATAGTTCAGGTAGTCGATCCCCGCGATGTCGGCCAAGTAGTTGAATCCCAATTCTGTTTTGAGAAAGCTCATCACATCGAGGAATTTTTCTACCGGCACAATCGCCCGTCGGTTGTGTCGAAACTGCGAAAACTCAAGGGTTTCGCTACCGAATCGTTCTTTGAGTTTATCTTCAACAGACATGGGAAACCTAGTTATTTTCGGGTCGTAAGCGAGTGGCGGTGGTGAAATCACCGGGGACGATCATGGTTTGGTCCGGCGCCAATTGCCGTGCCAGCGGGGCAGGCCCCTCGAATTCCTTGCGGCCTTCAAATTCCCGAGCATTAATCGTACCAGTCGCTCGGACCTTTTCTTGCAAATCTAAAACCGCGCGGATCAATTGCTCAGGGCGCGGGGGGCAACCGGGAACATACACATCGACGGGGATAAACCGATCGATCCCTTGCACCACGGCATAGGTATCGAACACACCGCCAGAAGAGGCACAGGCCCCCATCGAAATGCACCATTTTGGTTCGGGCATTTGTTGCCAAATGCGCTGCATCACCGGAACCATTTTCATCACTACACGACCGGCCACAATCATCACATCGCATTGTCGGGGGGAAAACCGCATGGCTTCCGAACCAAACCGTGCAATATCGTATCGACTCGATGCCGTTGCCATTAATTCGATACCGCAACAAGCGGTGGCAAAGGGCATCGGCCAAAGGCTATAGGCTCGGGCTTGATTTGCCAGCCAATCGAGTTTCGAAACTATGAAATCTGGAAATTTTACCGCCATCGGAAAACCCCTTTGCGCCATTCATAAACGAAACCAATCGTTAATAAGCCAATGAAAACGATGATTTCCCAGAACACCATACGCCGAAACACTTCCACCCATTTCGGGTCGGCCCCATCGGAGTAGGCCAGAACAGCCCAAGGATACAAAAACAACAATTCGAGATCGAACACCAAAAACAGGATGGCAATCAGGTAGAATTTGACATCGAATTGCATGCGGGCCGAACCAATCGGGTCCATGCCCGACTCATAGGGCATCAGTTTAACTTCTGTTGGTTTATAGGGCTTTAGCCCGAGTAGGTAAGTGATCTGGGAAGCGACCAGCGTTCCCACTGCAAAGGCAATCAACAGAATTAAAAAGATGAAAATCGGATAGTAGTCCGCCAAGTTAAAGGCAGCTTCTACACCTGCACTCGTACGCACAACAGAGGCCAGAATCATTGAGGCTCCGCAGGCCAAAAAGAGTTTGTGAAAAAAAGCACAAACTTTTTGCAAGAAAAACCCCGACAACGTGTCGAGGTATACTCATCTTAGTCAGACAACCCGTTCGGTCAAGCAAAAAGCGAAAACTCCCTTTCCGAACCCCTTTGCGAAATGGGTCCAACGCACCAGTCGGAAGCCAATGATCTCGCCCGCTTCCCCTCTTTCGCTCAAATCGCAGGCCATGATCCTGATCCCAATCCGTGATCTTGATCCCGATTCATGATCCTGATCGTGATTGTGACCTTTGGCCCCTTATTGGCGACGTGACCAAGCAACGGAAAACATTTGGTCTGCAACGACAATGGTCACCTTTCGGCCCGAACCAACTCGATCCCCAATCAACCGTCTGCAACGACTCCATGCTCAGAGCAGCCCCCCACAGCGACAAAAACTCTCAGCCGAATCTTACTTTCACCTCTACCTCTCTTTTGACAGCATCGCTAGAATCTCCCTCGTGCCGACAATCCCAAACGGATTACCAGAGGGGTCTATCGGACGAACCAAACAACCCCTATCCTACCTAGATTCCTAAATTCCTGAGAGGTCTCGTCATGGGAACACTTCGTTCCATTTTACTTGCGACCGATTATCGTTTGTCGAGCGAACGGGCGACCGAGGCCACTATTCGCTTGGCCAAACTCACGCAAGCACGGGTGACCGTACTTCATGTGCGTGAAGAATTCCCCACTTGGCCGGTGACTCCCTTGGAACATCAAGATCGTTTGACGGAGTGGCTCGCCGCTGAGAAAATCGACCTCCAAGAGTTCCTTATTCAGTCGGGACCTCCGGCCGATACCATCACACGCACAGCGCAACAACTTCATGCCGATCTTTTGGTGATTGGTACTGGAGAGAAAATCCGCGAAGGTCAACTCGTGATTGGCCCTGTCACCGAATCGATTTTAGAACGCGTTTCCTCTCCTGTTCTCGCAGTCAATCCGCATGGCCCCGCTTTAGAATTTAAGACCATTCTTTGTCCGGTCGATCATTCGGAGTTATCTCGTCGGGCTTTGGAAGATGCCATTCATCTGGCCCGTTTGTTTAATGGCCGATTAGTGGTGCTGAGCGTCCTTCCTGAAGTCAGTTGGGTCGCGGCCGCTGCGGAGACGGGGCACTTGTTGGATGTCAAGCTCGAACACGAAGCCAAGTGGAAGAATGAATTCGATGAGTTCCTCGCAGGGGTTCCTCTCGAAGGCATTAACTGGGAACGCATCGTCCAACGAGGCCAACCCCACGAACAAATCACCACGACCGCCAAAGAACTGGGGGCCGATCTGATTATCATGGGGGCAACGGGTCGGACCGGCCTGTTACGGGTGTTACTCGGAAGCGTCACGCGACGGGTCCTTCGTCAACTTCCGAGTTCCCTATTGGTTGTGAAAGATCAAATTGTCTTTGAAGATCAATTCCTCCGCGATCTTGAGACGATCGATCAACTCGTGACCGAGGGACGAGAAAAGCTCTTGAATGCCGATCCAACGGAAGCATCGGGAAAGTTTCGACAAGCCTTGGCGCTCGATCCCTACCACATTACTGCACTCGATGGGCTAGCAACCGCATGCGAACAATTGAACCTCATGAGTGAATCGCAGCGCTACCGCAAACGGGCCGAACGATTACGACAAGCCACTTGGGAATAAATCCCTGAGGTACGTCCAACGGGCTGGGAACGCAGGCGAGATGCCCACATCCTCTACAAATTTGCGGTGGGCTGGGAACGCAGGCGAGATGCCCACATCCTCTACAAATTTGAAGAGCGAAAGAACAGAAAGATTTACCCGATAATGCCGGAAATCACATTATCCGATAATGCCGGAAATCACATTGCCCTTGACCAACTCGCGAGGTTGGTTGAGGTGATTGTAAACAATCGTGTCGGGGGCAATGCCGACCGAATGATAAATCGTGGCGAGCAAATCGGTCGGGTGAACCGGCGATTCCAACGGGGCCGATCCGGTCTTGTCGGATTTGCCATGCACATAACCGCGTTTGATGCCCGCACCAGCGATGACAGCGGTGTAGCAGTAGGGCCAGTGGTCGCGACCATCATCGGAGTTTTCATTGCCCGAGGTGCTAACGCCCCGTTGTGGGCTGCGACCGAATTCTCCCACGGCAATCACCAGTGTTTCTTTCAGCAAGCCGGACTCATCGAGGTCCGTTAACAGGGCGGTCAATCCCATATCCAACATGGGGGCTGCCTGATCCTTGATCCGTTTCGATAAGCCCGAGTGAGTATCCCAAGAGTGATTATCGGAGTTCGCCACCTTGGGCCAATTCACTTCCACCACACGGGTACCGGCTTCGACCAATCGTTTGGCCAACAAGCACGATTGCCCGAAGGTGTTTTTGCCGTAGCGTTCGCGGGTTTCTGGTTTTTGCTTGGTGAGGTCAAAGGCCTCGCGTGTTTTGCCGGAAAGCACCAACCCCAACGCTTTGCCATAATAAACTTTGAGATCGTGTTTAGCGACGGCCTTTTCAATTTCGGGCATACCTTCTGCAATCGATTCTCGCAAGCTGGCTCGTCGGGTCAGGCGGACTTCCGGAACCTCGGTTCGCAGTTGGAGGTCTTCGGTTTTAATCCGCGACATTTTATCCATATCCATGTCGTCGCCGGCAGGATACAAGGTGTAAGGATCGTAGGCTTTGCCCAAGAAACCAGCGGTGCCCCCTTTACCGATCACGTTCGATTCTTGCAAAGGACGGGGCATCATCACGAAAGGCAACACAGGGTCCGTCGGGGGCTTGAGCCGAATGATATTGCAACCGAAATTCGGGAAATCTTTCGGGGTCGGGGGTTCGAGTTGCCCCGAGGCAGAGACTTTATCGGTGGTGTAACCGGTCAGCATCTGATAGATTGCTGCGGTGTGATTGAACAACCCTACGGGGGTATAGCTCATCGAACGGATCAACGTCAGCTTATCCGTCACGGTTGCGAGGCGTTTCAGGTTTTCCGTAAATTTCGCGCCGACGGTTTTCGTTTCAATGGCGCTGAACACGCTCTTGTTCTTTTCGGGAACATTGTCCTTGGGGTCCCACAAGTCAAGGTGACTGGGACCACCTTGGAGATAGAGCAGAATCACGCTTTTGGCTTTGCCAAAACCGGGGCCTCCAGCTGATTCACTCGCTTGAGATTTTGGTTTGAAGAAATCGGCAAGTGTCAGGCCCAAAACAGCGGAGCCTCCCACGCGAAGAAGATCGCGGCGGGTCACTCCATCACAGGTATCACGACTGGCCAAACCGGGAATTACAAGCATACTAGAACCCGAAGGAGAGTTTAACGGTGGGAATAAGAATAAAATTAAGCATAGCCAGAACCAAAACAAAACGCAAGCGCGAAGTTTAGAATTTTTACTAGGCCCCCAGAAGCCTTTCTAATTTCCCAAGGAGCAACTATGTTACGATTAGCGCCGATCCTTTGGCTTGGTGTGATGGCATCACCCTTATTTGCTGAGTTAAAAATCTCGAACTTACAGGTCCGTTCTTACAAATTTGGGCCGGAACGCCCCTCTTTGGAAATTGTACCGGGTGACGAAGTGATCTTCAGTTTCGTTGTCAGTGGGGTCAAAACCGACGAAACTGGGAAAATGGACGCGGAAATTATTCAGAAAATCACCGATCCCGAAGGAAAGGTCATCGTCAATACCAAGGAATTGATTCAAGAACCGCTTGCTTTTGCAGGCGATTCGTTCCCCTATTATGTTCCGCTTTCTACCGGCGTCGAGACCCTTGCGGGAGAATATCTGGTCAATATCACCTTAAAAGACAACATGACCAAAACCTCGACTTCGATCGAGAAAAAAGTCACCGTCACGAAACCGAACCTCGGGATTGTTCGCCCCCGCCTTTCTTATGATCCCGAAGGAAAATCCGATGCCTTACCGAATAACCCCGTTGGGCAACGGGTTTACTTCCGGTTCTTTGTTGTGGGCTTTGAACGCGAGAAAAAGGTCGATCTTCAAATTCGCGTTCAGATTTTTGATCAGGAAGGCAAAGAGACTTTGAAAAAACCTTTGACCTTGGATATTCAAACGGAAAACCCCAAGGAGATCGAAGAAATCAAAACCATCCCCTTTAACCGATTCCTGTATTTCACCCGTGCCGGCGAGTTCAAAATCGTTTTCACAGCAACGGATCGCGTGAGCAACAAATCGGCCAAATGGGAGTCTGCAATCAAAA
>CAZFDX010000227.1:0-2160 GCA_964518325.1 uncultured Alcaligenaceae bacterium
ATGTTGGGGAGATTGAGGGCGAAAACGCTCTTGTTCGAGGATATTCCAAAGAATGTGATACTGTTGATTCAAGGCAACCGATTGTGTGAACGGCTCGGGTAACGCGCTGGGGAGCTGCCCCGATGATCCCCCAAATCGATCGGCCCAATAATTCCGCAAGGTGGCCGAAATAAAGGTGAGAGGCTCGGGCTGCACTTCGGCTTTATGTAATTGATTGAGCGCGATTCGGGCCGCCCGATTCTTTTTCGCCTTCACTTGTCTCGCGAAACTGGGATAACGCCAATACCAAAAAACACATCCCCCGACCATCAAAATCGGGGGCAAAATCAAGCCCATCCGTTCCAAAATCAGATCATTCGGTTGGGATAATAGCTCGGCCCCTGTGGGCGGTGCCATCAAATAGGGGGGAAATGAAAGTTCAGGTGATTGGGGTTCGACTTTCGGCACCGGTTTAACGGTCAAGGCAATCGCAGGGCTACGGACCAAACCATATTTGCGACGGGCCTCGACCTGTGGTTTATCTCGGGCAGGATCGAAGTAATAAAAGGTCATTTCGGGAATTTCCTGCACCTCGACCGAGCGGGGCCGAAGTCGATAGGTAAACACACAGACGTTCGCCTCGGAGGTGACCTTCGGTTGAGTCTCAATCTGGAAGCCCGAAAATCCTTCGAGACTATTCAAATCCGGAACGGTTGCCAATTGGGGATAAAGAACCCCTTCGAGGCGGATCGTGAAAGTGAGCCAATCTTCAAGGGTCAATTCCTGCCGATCGACGCTGGCAAAGACTTTGAGTTGATGGCTGACCAGTTGATAGAAGGGGCTGGGCTGACCCACCAAGGGAATGGTGAAATCGGCCGGTTGAGCAATCAGCAAGGCCAGTGTGATACCAATCATTCTGAAAAAGGAACCATTTGAGCGACGAGCAGGGCCAGTGTGATACCGATCATCCTGAGTGTGACACCATTCATCCTGAGTGTGACACCATTCATTCTGAAAGAGGGACCATTATTTGACGATCCCACGATGAACTAATTCCAAAGCGCATTGCACGGCATTCGTGGCAGCTCCCTTTCGCAGATTATCTGCCACCAACCACAAGCATAATCCATTGGGGTTACCCGGTTCTTGGCGAATGCGACCAACATAAGTGGCATCGGTCCCTTCGGCCTGAATCGGTTGAGGAACTTGGCCTTGTCGTTCATCGAGCAAAACCACACCGGGCGCCTCTTTCAAAACCGATTTGGCTTGTTCGGGCGTGATGGGTTTTTCAAATTCAATTGTGACGGCTTCGCTATGGGCAATTTTCACGGGCACACGCACACAGGTAGGGACCACTGCCAAATTCGGCTCACCCATAATTTTGCGGGTCTCGTTGATGACTTTATTTTCTTCTTCGGTAAAGCCATTTTCGTCTAAGGTCCAATCCAACGTCAAAACATTGCCCGCCAGTTGCCCTTTATGCGCCTTGGGAGCCGGTACCGGAAGCCCATTGGCCCACGCTTTCACTTGTGCCTCGAAATCGACTAGGCCGGTGGCCCCTTTCCCTGAAGAAGATTGATAAGTCGCCACAACAACACGCCGAACCTTGGCCAGTTGATGCAACGGTTTGAGCGCCACACATAGGGGAATCGCCACACAATTCGGGTTGGCCACAATTCCCTTAGGGATCGAGTGCAATTGTTCCGCATTCACTTCAGGAACCACCAAAGGCACTTGGGGATCCATCCGCCAAGCCGAGGAGTTATCGACGACAATGGCACCGGCTTTGGCCGCTATCGGGGAATACTCTTTACTCACACTCGAAGGGGTACTTGAAAGAACGATTTGCACCCCTTGGAATGCTTCCGGTTGAATCGGTTCGACGGTATATTTTTTACCTTGAAAATCGATCGCTTTGCCCGCACTTTTGGCGCTGGCCAAAAACTTGATCGACTTCAAAGGGAACTGACGTTCCACAAGAACTTGTCGAATTAACTCACCGACAGCACCGGTCGCCCCGACCACGGCCACATTCACAGCCACGCGAAAACTCCTCTCGAAATTCGATGATCCCGAAGCCTATAGCTCTTCGATAAAACGCTTATTATACAAAAAAAGACCTCGATTGAATGGAAAGCCCCAGCGGATCGCCTGTGGAAACATTTCAATTGTGGAGAGAGC
>CAZFDX010000228.1:0-1612 GCA_964518325.1 uncultured Alcaligenaceae bacterium
GCGGTTGCTCGAACCCGCAGAAAGGGGGACTAGAACGACGATATAACCTTGTGGAGAAACTTCGCAAAGAGAAAGGTTGGTCCGTCATCGGGCTAGATATTGGGGATACCCTCCGAAGACTTCGCTTTACTCCCGACGACAAACAAACCTTGGCCAAATATGCCCGAGTGATGGAGGCCATGAAACTCATGGATTACCGTGCCGTGGCCGTGGGGGAAGAAGAATATCGGATGGGACTTCTCAAGGTCATCGGCGAGTATGCTCTGCAACCGAAGAATGAATATCCCCGAATGTTGATTGCCAATCTCGAAAATCCCAGTGACTTTGTCGATATTCCCCGTAAGGGTGAAATCGTTAAAGTCAACAATACCACTCTCGGAATCGTGGGCTTAACGGGTGGGCCGGTCTTTAACAAGTTTGTCGGAAACAACAATTTCGATCAATCAGCAAAGTTTAATCCCGAGGCCATCAAGGTTCTCAATGGGGTCTTTGATGAATGGGCCAAGGCCAAACAAAATACCGATCTGAACATACTGCTTTACCAAGGACCGTTTGAACTGCGTGATGAGACCACCGGACAAATCAAGAAAAATCCCGATGGCTCTCCCGTGCGACCCGCAGTAGCTGCCGCTGAGGCCATCAAAAAATTCCAGATCGTAGTTTGTCTTTCCGACTACGATTCGGCGCCTCCCGCCCAGCCCTACTATGCGAACGATAAACAAACGATGATTATTCGGACCGGTGTGCGTGGGCAAAGCGTCGGTCTGGTGGGGGTTTTCAAAACCGATAAAGGTTACAGCTTGCACTATCAACTCGTTGATATTACCGAAGAATTTGATACTCCCCCCGATCAGGAAAAGGATCACCCGATTCTTCAAATGCTGCAAAGCTACGCGGACCAAGTGGAGCGTAACGATTATCTTTCCAAAATCCCCAAAAAGAAATCGGAACAACAAGTGACCTTTAAAGGGGCAACCTATGTGGGTGATAGCGAATGTGTGGCCTGCCACAAGGCAGAACATGATCTATGGGCGAAATCGAAACACGCCGAGGCTTATAAAGCCCTTGAAGTGATTGCGACCAAGCCCACTAAACGGAATTTCGATGGGGAATGTATTGTTTGCCACACGGTCGGATACGAGTATGAATCGGGTTATGTGAATGCGAAACAAACCCCACACCTGAAGAATGTGCAATGTGAAAGCTGCCACGGCCCAGCAAGCCTACATGTGGCCGAAGAAAAGGCGAACATTGGTAAGCCGGCAGCACAACAATCCCATCGCTATGTGGCTTCGCAAAAACCGTATGGAAACGGGAAACTTCCCTCTTTGGCCACTTTCGAGAAGATGGCAGCGGAACATCCGGCCAACCGTGACAAATGGCTCACACCGGCTGAGAAGACCACCTATCTGGCCGTCAAGCAGATGTGTATGAAATGTCACGATAGCGACAACGACCCCAAGTTCGAGCTGGAAACCTATTGGAAAACAGTCAACCACTCCAATCTCAAAATGGGCAAATAATTCGCAAAGGGGGGGGCAAGCTCCTTCAAAATCAAGATAGAAATAGAATCAATTCTTTTCTCTGAATGATCCTACAAAGCGTGTAGATA
>CAZFDX010000229.1:0-2787 GCA_964518325.1 uncultured Alcaligenaceae bacterium
AACGCGACGCGCAAAAACGCGCTCAACAAGAACGCTCCCGCGCCGCAGCAGAAGCAAAAGCCAAGCTCGAAGCCGAAAAACCAGCCCAACAAGACGCCCAAGCCAAACTCGCAGCCGAACGCAAGGCCGAACAAGAACACCTCCGCGCCGAAACCGAAGCAAAAGCCAAACCCGAAGCGGAACGCAAGGCCGAAACCGAAGCAAAAGCCAAACTCGAAGCGGAATTACGAGCCAAGCAAGAGGAGGAGAAGGCCAAAGAATTGGCTCAGCAGAATGAGCGACTTCGTGAAATGATCAAACAACTCGGCATCGATCCCGATCAATTGCCTCAAAACTGATTTGAGAATCAAGAAAGAAGTTGCTCACATGGAGGGGCCTCTCGACCAATCACCATCGTTCCGAACCCGATCGGCGGGAAAGAATCTGTTGTACCCCTTCGATTGGTGTGAGTCCTTCGTAAAGAACCCTGTAAACCGCGGTCATAATGGGTAATTCCAGCCCCATTTTGCTGCTGCGTTCATAAATACTTTTTGCGGTGGTCACCCCTTCACAAACAGCCGTTGTGTTCGCCAGAATTTGTTGCAACGATTCACCTCGGCCCAATCTTTCGCCGACCCGTCGGTTTCGCCCGTATTGACTGAAACAAGTGGTGATCAGATCGCCTAAGCCTGCCAGTCCGTTGAAGGTGGCAGCATCCGCCCCATGAGCGACACCAAAGCGAGCCATCTCTACCAGCCCACGGGTGACGAGGGCCGATTTCGCATTATCGCCGTAGCCAAGCCCGTCGCTGATTCCCGCAGCAATCCCGATCACATTTTTCAAGGCACCTGCCAGTTCCACCCCCACGAGGTCCGAATTCGTATAAACCCGCAAACGATTTGAGTTGAATACCTGTTGCGCCATCGAAGTGAGGATTGGCTCCGTCCCCGCCACGACCACCGAAGTGGGCATTCCCCGCGACACTTCTTCAGCATGGGTCGGACCGCTTAGCACCATCACCCGATCGGTTTCGAGGATTTCGCTGATAATTTCGCTGGGCCGTAAAAAGGTATGTTGTTCGACCCCTTTGGTCAGACTAATCACCGCAGGGGATTTTTCTAAATTGCGAAATCGGGAAATCGTAGTCCGAAGATACACCGTAGGGACTACGCTCACCCATAAATCAGCACCGGCCACGGCTTTGACTGGATCATCAAATAATTGGATCGATTCGGGAATGGGAACTCCGGGAAGGTATTTTTTATTCTCTCGATCTAAAGATAACCTTTCATATTGTTCCGATTGTGCGCTCCACATGCGAACCTCAATGTTCGCTTGCTTATCGAGGTGAAGAGCTATCGCTGTTCCAAACGCGCCATCCCCGATAACCGTTACTTTCATCATGGCTGATACCTTTTGCCTGTTTTGTTTCTTTAGAGTTTTTTAGGGAGAGATTGGAAAAAATTCCGGAAAGATTGTATTAGCTAACCCTCCTTGGTCGAAGAAGGGGTACAACCTTCGAGATTTGCTGATTAGACCAGGAGGGCAGCATCATCATGAAACCGCATCTCAAACTCTTTCCGCCACCTCAGGATGAAGAACTCATCGATTCTGAAGACCTGAACGAGAGTCCTCCTCCCAAGGTTCATATTCGTTTACGAGACCTGTTACCCGTTTTGGCATTGGCTCAACGATTGAACTTTCTTTGGCTGAAGGATTTTCTCGACGATGAAATTTGCATCTCCGAGGACCTGAACGATATTATTCAGGCGATTCGTGGGATTAAACCCGCTTCCTAATCGTATCGATTGGTTCAACCCGTTCGTTATGCTGTTTCTGGCTTTTCTCTAGTTCATCCTTGGTTTTTAATCGAATCTCGATTAAAATTTATATAATCCCTTCCATTTATTCCAAGAGGGTTCAGCTATGGCCCTGACAGCACTTGACCGTACGATTCTCCAACGATGTTTGAATCATGAGGTCGGGGCATGGAATGATTTTGTCGATCGATTTCTTGGCCTGATTTATCATGTGATTCACTACACCGCCCATTTACGAAGTACCCCGATCTCTCCTGAGAATGTCGAGGACTTGGCCCAAGAAATTCTTCTTCAAATTGTTGCCAACGATTATGCTGTCCTGCGTCAGTTTCGCGGGAAATCTTCCCTTGCCACTTATTTGACGGTCATCGCCCGTCGTGTGGCGGTGACGGAATTACAAAAGCTCGTTCCGCCTCCCAAATCGATTTCGCCCGAGTTCCGCAAATCCCCCCAAGAAGCGCGTGAATCTCGCGGGGTACAAGCAGGGATCGAAAATTTGGAACAGGTGCAACAACTGCTCAAAAGGCTCCCTGCTCGGGAACGCTCTGTCGTCCGCCTGTTTTATATCGAAGGGCGAACCTACGAGGAGATTAGTGCTGCATTGAATATCCCCGTCAATTCCATCGGCCCTGTTCTCTCGCGTGCGAAAAAACGTCTCCGTCAAGAAGAGCAAACCACCCCCAGCGAATCCTAGGGGCTTTCTTCGGTAAGCGATTCCTGAATTCCTGAAGGTGATATTCAGCGCCGCAATATCCGCTTGGACGTGCAGCGAATTTGAGGGGTTTTCTTCGGGAAACGATTCCTGATCTAAACCAAGGCATCTTCTTCCCTAAATCTACCCCTTCTTGAACGAAAGGAACTGCAATCCGTACGGGGAGAAACAAAGAACTAGGGAAGATCAAACAATTCATTCGTGTTCAACACGGCCAAGAGGATACTCACCAACAACTGTTCCGTCAATGTGGGGTGGATCTTATTCTGTTCCAAT